>PDTB01000026.1 GCA_002748665.1 Dethiosulfovibrio peptidovorans
AAGATCACGAGCCCCAGAAGAACCAGCCCAAGGAGGGAGGTCAGGATCAGATTACGAATCAACCTGTTGGGAGCTGCCGTCACGTCTGACAGGGGGACGGTAATAGAGAGGCTCCAAGGGGCAAGGTTAGATCCTAGAGGAATGGGAGTCTGTACCCTCAAAATATCTTCATTTAAGTTAATGGAATACTCAATGCAGGTTTTTTTGTCTCCGGTGGTGATTATGTTCAAGATCTCGTCCAGGTTTTTGATTTTGCCTCTTCCCACCTCTTCTAGGTTCTTTTCTACAAGGTTTTTATTTGGGTGATAGAGCATATATCCCTCGTTAGAGAAGAGGGTGTTATAGCTGTGTTCTGTAACCGAAATGGCAGTCACCTTCTCGGTGAAAGCAGCGAGATCTACGTCTAGGCCAACTACGCCGATGTTTTTCCCATCAAGTTTAATGGGGATGGAAAGAGTTGTTATAAGGTATGACTCTCCATTGTCCACATAGGAGTATCGGCAGGGTTCTTCGATCATCGGGTGCCCAGAGCGAAGGGGGCCATAATACCAATCTCCGTCCTGAAGACTCTCCTCAGTAGTATCATACGTCCGAATGATAGAGCCATTGTTGCGGACAAAAGTGCCTTCAAAACGCCCTGTCTCCTTAAATCCGTCAACTCCCGAAAATTCAGAATCCTTGCCGTCAAAGGCGTTGGGCTCAAAGACGAACCATGCTGAAAGTGCTCCAGGAGTTTGAGCCAGGATCTGACGGGTCATGTCGATGACGTCTTTCCGAGCTTCGGGGGCGGTTCGGTTACACTCTTCAAGAGACGCTGCCAGAGTTTGAGCCGTAACGACGAAGCGAGTCATCGTCTTGGAGAGCTCTTCGGCCTCTCTCTCTGCAGATGCGGTGAGAAGCTTGGTTGTCTTGGCTATGGAGTTGGTTCTCACCCTCAGAGCTGTATGGGCAATGATACTTCCCTGGATGATCACCAGAGCTCCCAACAGCACTACCAGCAATTTCCCTCGGAATCGGAGTCTTATCACTTTTACCACCTCAAATTTAAAGACATCCATTGACAGATACCATGATTATAGCATTTTTATAAGGGATATCCATTGCTATAAGAAGGGCATCTCTAAAAAGCTACAATCGAGTTTCCAGCCTCAGCTTGTTCCGCCAGAGTTCTGTCTCACCCAAACGTATTTTTGACCTGCCTGCTCCGTACCGTCGCCTTGAAGGGCACCTCCTGTGCCCTCTGTGTCCTCTCGGTTTGGGACGATGTTCGTCTCGCCCCAGTCGATACTTCACGATTGCAGGTCAAAAACACGAACCTCAAATGGGCTCCGTCGAAACGACCTGAGACGAGTTTCTGAGTTTTGAGAGGTTCCCTATAAGAATTTCTTGCCTGAATCGGAGGTGAAAGGGAGACTTCTCCATTCACAATAGTGGCGATGTTCGTTGCCATACCTTGGCGTGGGGCATGAAACGCCTGGCCGGATTAGATTAGAAAGGATAATCAAAACCAACCTGACAAAGGAGGCTGGGCGTTATAAAAAAGGCCTTTACCAGGCACTCCAAGCGCTTACAGCCTGTCATAGAGATAGGAAAGCCTTCTCTTGAGTTGAAATCGGAACAGGAAAAACGTTGTCTCTGTCCTGTATCATTTTGTTACGCTAAAATTCCATAAAGAACATTTTTATCCTTTTTCAGGAAACTCCTGTCCGAGATTTTTGTATAGCCCTTTCTCTGTAGCTGCGTCAATAGAGGGGAAGATTATGTCTAATGTTAAAAACATTTTGCCTTGTTTTTATTATAAAAAAGTGGTGTGTTTTGCGAATTCGATTAATTTCAAAGTATGTAGAGGCTTCTTGAGGCGTGTTTGATAAGAGTAAGATATTGATGTTAAATCTTCATATCCCAAATGTCTTGAGACCGTGATATGGTACAATTTTGAGATGGATTCAATTGCTTGAGTGTCTTTATTTGGGAGGTGTTATCGTGCGATTGAAGGTTTTAGGTGCTGCGGGCGAGGTGACCGGATCTAACTATATGCTGGAGGTTGGCGACAAACGAGTTATGATAGATTGTGGTCTTCACCAGGGACGGGATGACGAAAAACGGAATCGGGAGCCCTTTCATTTTGATCCGACCAGCGTTGATGCCGTGCTTTTAACGCATGCCCACATCGACCATACTGGCCGAGTCCCTCTCCTGGTCAAGCAAGGATACAAGGGCAAAGTATATGGCTCTCTTCCAGCCGTGGAGCTCACGGAGGTTTTGTGGCGGGATTCGGCCCACCTTATGGCCGAGGAAGCTAGATGGCGGTCCAAGAAAAACGCCCGAAAGGGCCTGCCTCCAGTGGAACCTCTCTTCGACGATGACGACGTGACATCCGCCCTGAAAATGTTAACCCCCGTTTCGTATGACGATAAAATCCAGGTTGTTCCAGGTCTGGAGGTCCGATTCCGTGATGCTGGTCACATTATGGGGAGTGCCATTTTGGAGATATGGCTCACCCAGGGAGATGCATCGGTGAAGATCGTTTTCAGCGGTGATCTTGGTCCCCAGAAAACGGTGATGGAGCGAACGCCCGCAGCTATCACCGAGGCTGACTATGTTGTGATTGAGTCTACTTATGGGGATCGGGAACACAAGACTAACGACGAGAGTCGAGAGGAATTTCAGACTCTCATGAAGCAGATCCTTGCTAAAAAATCCAAGGTCTATATCCCCACGTTTGTCGTTGATCGAGGCCAGAGGGTTATCTACGAACTCATGCTCCTTCAGGATCAGGGACTTGCTCAGGATGTGCCGATCTATTTCGATTCCCCCATGGGCGTGAAGGCTACTAAGATTTATGAGGAGCATCTTGATCTCTGTTCCAGCGAAATTCAGGCCTATCGACATCAGGGCAAGCATCCTTTTTCTCCGGAACGACTAACGTATGTCTCGTCTGTGGAGGATTCTCAGGCCATCAACGACGTAGATCACGCGATAATTTTGGCAGGCAGCGGCATGTGTAACGGCGGTCGGATCGTCCATCACCTGAAGCATGGAATATGGAACCCAGAGAACCACGTTGTCTTTGTGGGATATCAGGCCGTCGGCACCTTAGGACGGCGGATCGTCGAGGGGCAAAAGCAGCTTCGTATTGCAGGGGAAGACGTGATGGTTCGGGCCCAGATCCATACTATCAACGGTTTCTCGGCTCACGCTGATCGCAGGGATCTTCTGGCGTGGGCGTCTAATTTTGCCGATGCGTCACCGTCTTTTTTCGTCACTCATGGTGAGCCTAAATCGTCTGAGGCTTTGGCTAAAAGCCTCAGAGAGAAGGGCTTTCAGGCTGTGGTCCCGGTGGTTGATCAGGAGTTTGAGCTGTCGCCTAACGTCTCAGAGCGGGAAGCAAAGATCGTTGTTGCCACGCCTCAAAGCCATGTTTCGGCCTATGTGGAGGTTGCCAGATCTCTGAGCGAGATCGCCGCCATAACTGAGCGGCTCAGCGAATCGGCAGCCTCTATGGGGGACCCTGAGCAGGCTTTGCCTCTTTTGAATTCGGCGAAGGTCCTTCTGGAGACCGTCACGAACCGATCCAGGTGTTGATAGGGAGTTTTGCCTCGTGAGCTCCGTAAGACGATCAAGCTTTTTTCTCGTCTTTGTTGTCGTGCTTCTGGGGAGTATGGCCTTGATCGTGGCGGCTCGATGGGCTTTGCCGGAGGATCTCCATCGGGTGGAAAACGCCTTGCCTGCGCTGGTTGTACGCAGGCCATATGGGGTTTTTATCGGGCAGGGAGCTGTTTGGAACGGAGCGGTATTCCAGCTGCTCATTAATGATCTTGATAAAAGGGGTATAGGGCTGAGCAGCGTAGGTCCTCTTCTCAGGGTGATCCCTCTGGCCGAAAGGGCTGCCTGCATGGTCACGGTATCGTCCTCTCAGGTAGAGGTATGTGCTGCTTTTCGGTTTTGTGAGTCGGTTCAATGGGCTCTGTCTGACGGTTTTCTCTCAGCGCCGTTTCGTGAACTGTGGGGAGACGTCGTGTCTGTGCGCTTTTATAATGAAGGGCGGCAGTATTTCGCCCTTTCCGGTGCTGCTTTTGAGAAATCTCTCTATGCTACGCTGGATGGCGATCTGGTTTTGCTGGCATCGTCACGTGATCTGTTGTCTTTGATGCTCGACACCCTTTATCATCGGAAGGAGATTTTCTCGCCTGTATGGATGCTGGAACCCTTGTGGGATTCGCATCTGGAGGTTCGAGATACAGACGGTGGTTTTCACGGTGCGTGGTGTTTGTCGAACGATGAGGGGGTCTTTGAATGGTATGTTCAGGGAATTGACCACCTCAAGAGTTTTTGGGCTCCTCGCCGATGGGACGATTTTCTTCCCGAAGTGTCTCGTCCTCTGTCCTCAATGATCGGGATTGCTCAGCCTCACCGGATGGTGGTGACCATCGGCGGTCAGGCCAGGCTTCTCTCGGCTCCCTTTCCAGGGATGAGCGTTACGGTTTGGGGCGACGGTCCCGTTCGGGATGGTATTCATGATCTGTGGCAGGATATCGTCTCCTCAGGGATGGCTGGGAGTTGTGATGTCGATCTGGGGGGAGATATTGAGGTGCCATTCCCGATGGTCGTTCGTTTGGAGCCGAACAGGTCATTTATTGCCTTGGGGCGATCCGAGGTCATGGATTCATTGATGCCCCGGGAGCTGGACGATGTTATTCCTGGTCCTTGGAGGTTGAGTCTTCTCTGGGGGCACGTGGAAGGGGCACTTTGTGCCAAGGCTCTGGAGGGGATGATCAAGTCAGAGGGAATTGTCTTTCCGTCGGTTTGGGGGCAATCACCCTTCGCCTATCGATCGTCTTTGATCGCTTTAACTCGATGGCTTCGATCAGTGGGAACTCTCTCGTTCGTGGTTCCCGAGATCGATAGAGGAATTCTTTTGTGGAAAGAACCATGACGGCCGTATAACCGTCCGTGTTTGGAGGCTTCTGTATATGAGCGAAAATGGGTTTACGATTCTTGAGGAACGGGGATATATCGAGTGGAGCAGCCATCCCCAGGAAATGGAGGCCCTGTTTCAGGAGGGGCGAGTCACGGCTTATGTGGGGTTTGATCCCACGGCGGACAGTCTTCATGTCGGGCACCTTGTTCCCCTGATGGGTTTGGCCTGGCTTCAGCGTCTGGGGCATAGGCCTATTCTTCTGGCCGGTGGTGGGACGGGCATGATCGGCGATCCCTCGGGGAAGAGTAAGGAACGAAACCTTCTGTCCATTGAGCAGATTCGCTCCAACGTGGAGGCTGTTAAGGAGCAGCTTGCCCACTTTGTGAGCTTCGATTCGGGGGAGACTGGGGCGATTTTGGTCAACAACTACGACTGGTTGAGTTCCATATCCTTTCTCGACTTTCTGCGAGATGTGGGAAAGCATTTTACTGTAAATTATATGGTGGCCAAGGAACATGTTCGTTCGAGGCTGACCAACCCGGATAAGAGCATTTCCTTTACCGAGTTTTCTTATACTCTGCTTCAGGCGTACGATTTTCTCCATCTTCACCGGACGTACGGGTGTCGACTTCAGATGGGAGGGAACGATCAGCAGGGGAACATCGTGTCGGGGTTGGACCTGATCCGGAAGACGGATGGGGCTCAGGTGTACGGCACTACCAATCCGCTGTTGCTCACCTCTTCGGGGACAAAATTTGGCAAAACTGAAGAGGGAGCGGTATGGCTCGATCCCAAGAGGACATCGCCGTACCGGTTCTATCAGTTTTGGGTGAACACCGAAGACGTTCAGGTTGAAACGCTGCTTAAGCTCTTCACTTTTATGCCCTTAGACGAGATTGCTCGTATTATGGAGCTCCACAGGGAGGCTCCCGAACGTCGAGAGGCCCAGAAAGCTTTGGCTTTCGCCGTTACAGCCTTGCTTCACGGACGAGGAGCTGCCCAAACCTCTCGACGAGCCAGCGATATTCTCTTCGGTGGAGGCTTTGATCCTGTGGATCTTTCTTCCGATATGATGGAGATTCTGGCCTCGGAGGCACCTTTTTCTCGGGTGTCCATTCCATCAGCGTTGCCCGATCTCATGGTGGCAGCTCAGGCGGCCAGTAGCAAAGGCGAGGCTCGACGACTGGTGTGCGGTGGTGGCGTTTCGTTGAATGGGCGGCGTATCGACGACGACCGTCTGGAGGTCGATTCTTCCTGGCTGTTGGAGTCTGGGTATCTCTTTTTGAAGGTAGGGAAGCGGCGGTTTTTCGTCGTTCAGGCTGAGAACCTGTAGTTTTACAAATTCTCCCGAAAAGGAGGTCGTGCCGATGCGGTCGAATGGGTGGGTGTGGTTTCTTTCAGAGTCTCTTCGTTACTGGGAAATTTTATCAATTGGTCTCACTGCTCGTCAGTTGGGGGCCGATGGTCTGCGACTGACGGTCATCTCCGGGAGCGGTTTTTTCCCGAGCTCGCTTGTGGACGTCGTCTCTTGGAAGAGCCTGAGTGGCTTCCGCCGTGCCCGTATCGCTTCGACCTATGGTCAGCTTTGGCATCTTTGGGGACAGCAGCCTCGATGGTGGCCTTTGGTTCGTGCTCGCTCCTTAACGGTACACTCTCTGAAAGGGGGCAACGAATCCTGGCAGGGCCATCCTGCCGAGTTTTCAAGTGTTTCTGAGGCGGCTGAGGATGTCAACGTCTGGCGTCCTGCCTTCGAGAGGGATTTGGCCTGGGGGCGTCCTGAGGACGATCAGGGAGAACCTATGGCGCTTGTTGTTTTTCCCAGCTCGACGGCCCGCCCGGATAGATCTGTCATGGATTTTTTATCACGAGACTTTCCCTGGCCTCTCGTTAAGCTCTCAGATCAAGCGGGAGCCCTCTTCGGGGCCGTGGGCGTCGTGAGCGAGACCGAGGCGGTTCGCTTTCTCTCCAATAGAGGACGGCTTCTGGTCCTTCCAGGAGTCGATGTGTCCACGGCTATCCTGGCTGCCTTTGCCTCGTTATATGGAGTTCCTACCGTGTCACCTTGGTCACCTCTGTTGGACGATCTTTTGGGGCCTGATGGGTATATTCCCCTCAGGAGAAACGAGCTTCCCAAACCGTTGGAGGTGATCGGTGATTTGGGTCGTCAGGCGGCTATCCAGGGACGTCACAGGATTCATGATCGTTGCTCGTCTCGGGAGTCTGCTGAAACTCTTCAGAATATCTACCGGACTTTGTCGGAGGGGCGCCGATGAGCCTACGGGTTCGGTTCGTCGAAGTTCTTCGGCGGATTCTGGCCCATCCAGGCTGGCGTGGTTGGGTTCTGTTTTGGGTTCTTCGAGGGCTGGTGGGGCTTGTTTCTCCCAGATCGGATATCTCTTTGGACAATCTGGCTCGGGCGTATCCCCAAAAAAGTCCGCATTGGCATCGACGGATTCTGAACGCGATGTACGACCACTTCAGCTGGATGGCTGTAGAATACCTGGCTTTGATCGACGATCCGTCACAGGCTCTCCGGTGGGTTCGTCGGGTTCGAGGGCGAGAGTTTTTGGACTCCTTGCTTCGACGGGGCGAGGGCTGTGTGATTTTGGCTGGCCACGGTGGGAATTGGGAGCTTCTCTCCGCATGGTTGTGTCAAAGTGGGTATCCTCTGTACGCAGCGGTTCGGGATCCGAATCTCTGCGATTTTGCCGAGCTCATGGAGCGATACCGCAGGACTGTGGGACTTCGGACCCTTCGAAGGGAACGTCAGGGAGTGAGGGAGATGTTCCGGCTTCCCAGAGAAGGTGGTTTCCTGGGATTGGTCGCCGATCAGGATGGGGGCCCCCTCGGAGTTCCGGTCCGTTTCTTTGGACGATGGTGTTCCATGCCTGGTGGTCCGGCGTCGATTGCGGCGGTCGCTCGGGTTCCTGTGGTCCCTCTGTCCATTCAAAGGCTTGCTCCGTTTGTTCACGAGGTGACTATTGAAGAGCCTCTGTATCCGCTTGAGGGGGTAAGCCGAAAAAAACAGATGACGATCCTTTCTCAGCGACTGAGTTCCGTTTTGGAGGACATGGTTCGTCGCAAGCCTGATGAATGGCTCTGGATGCATCGACGATGGAAAACTAAACTTTTCCCTTCGGTGACCGATGTTTGAAGTCCTACAGTGAAGGTGGTATTCTATAAGCCTAGGGAGGTGAGGGCGGTATGATCGTCTATGAACTGATGACAAACGGAGACGCGGTCAGATTGCCCGGTCTGCCTTTCTTCGAAAGTGTCCCCGGGGTTGATGAGCCTCGGGTTGTTTTGTTGATGCCCTATAATCGTCTTCTCGTGGGGTTCTGTTACGGAGGAGCATACGAACGTTGGCTGTGGGGAAAACCAGGCGATATCGATAGCTGGCAGGAGGCGTTCATATACGATAGATTGCCGAGCACTTTCGACACTGGAGATGTGGTCATCTCGGTAAGCAGCGAGGTAACGAGTCGTCTTCGGTCTCATCTGTTGTCCGAACTACCTCCGCCGGGAAATCACGGCGATACCATGTTCGTCTTGAGAGACCTTTTGGGAGCGGCTTTCCCCATGGACCAAGACGATCTTTGGGATGACGAAGAGGGAGTCTTGGCCTCTTTGTTTAACTTAGGGGAGTTCCGTTACCTCTATTGGGGTGTCCGCAAAGCGCTTTCTTTAGGCGATCACTCCATGGTCGGTCGGGTGAAGATATGGGCTCGGCGGGGTGTCGACGTGTTTCGAGATATTGCTGAACCTCCTAAGATGTGGATGTCTGTAGGAGAACTTCCAGGTAACAAAGGGCTGGCAGAGCTGGAATCCCTGCTTTTCAAACCTGAGCAGCTTCGGCGAATGAATCTGGAAAAGAGTGGTTCCGTTGTCTTTCGGGGCGATACAGGATATCTGGTCCGTTTTGAGGGACAGCGCCCTTTCGGTGAGATTGCCGTAACGGTGTGGATGTACTTTCCCACGCCTATCTGGGAGGAGATGAAGGATCGCCGGGGACTTCGAGCTCAAGAGATCGTGATCCTTTCATGGGGATATCTGGACGCTTTGGAAGCTACCAGGGAGCTGGAGCGATACGGACGTCCTCAGTCTTTGGAGGAAATTATACAGGTTAAAAGCTAATCGGTCAGGGAGTTTTCTGAACATAAAACTCAATCTCAAGGGAATCTCTGAAAACGCAGAAACTCGCCTCAGGTCGTTTCGACGGAGCCCATTTGAGGTTCGTGTTTTTGACCTGCTATCGTGAAGTATCATCACCTGGGGCGACATCCTGTCGCCCCAAGCTGAGAGGGCATGGGAGGTGCCCCTCGATGCGACGGTACGGAGCAGGTAGGTCCAAAGTTACGTTTGGGCGAGACAGGGCACTGAGGGAACGACCTGATGCAGGTTTTTAGAGGTGCCCTAGAGAGATTGAAGAGTATTCAGGCAGAGATCCTTTGTTTTTTCTTTAAAATGAGCTCTAAACGGCCTTAGAGGGAGCTATTCACGCTTAAAGGGGGGCTAGCGGTTTTTGTTTCATCCCTTTTATGCGGTACAATGGCGCTAGAGGGGAAGGGCATCCGATCTCCTCTTTTGGTCTGAGTATCGGTAACGTGTTTCAGCTCTATTTCAGCGATACTCGAGGTAGTTGGAAAACAACGAGAGTAAGGGTTGATGCCATTGATGGAATCGAAGTACGAACGATACTCCGACCGTTTTCCATCAGCTCAGAGAGGAGTGAGGTACATCGAAACGTCGAATACCCCACAATTGCATAGGACCGTTTTGATGCTGTCGTCGGATGACGAGGGCAATTAGGGAAGGCTTATTCCCTTGTATATGATTATCATAAGCGAGGAGGGCTCGTGAGCCCCCCTCGCTGTTTTTGGAGATGGGGATGGTGGTATAATCGATCGATCATGCCCTTTTTGAGGGGTGTAAAAGGGGGATTCCCGTGGACCAGTCGTATATGCGACGAGCCGAGGAGCTTCATCGATCTCGTATCGTGGTAGACGCTCATTTCGATCTTCTCATGGAGGTGTTGGCCAAGAGAGAAGCTGGGCGCCGGAACGTCATGGAGGACGATATCCTGCCAGCTATGAGGGAGGCTGGTTTAGACCTGGTGGTCTCGTCCATCTTTATCGAAGACCAATTCCTTCCAGAGATGGCCTTACGTCGGGCTCTGGATCAGATCGCAGCTTTTCACCAGGAGCTGGATGAATGTGGTCATCTGGTAAGCCTGTGTCGTTCCTGGGGCGATGTGGAGAGAGCTCGGGCGCAGGGGAAATTAGCGGTGATTCTCTCCTTTGAGGGGGTTGAGCCCCTGGGCAACGATCTTCGGCTTCTGCGCGTATTCTACGAGCTGGGGGTACGGGGGATCGGTCTGGTCTGGAGTCGTCGTAATTTCGCAGGGGACGGGTGTTTTTTTGTTCCTCGGCGTGAGGGACAAAAGGGGGGACTCACCGATTTCGGCGTTGCTCTTCTGGATGAGGCCCGAGACCTGAACATGTTTATCGACGTCAGTCATCTGAACGACGAGGGTTTCTGGGACGTGACCAGATTCTGGGATGGTCCCTTTGTGGCTTCTCACTCCAATTGCCGGGCTCTTGCGGGAAGTATGCGAAACCTGACCGACGATCAGATCATGGCGTTGGCAGATCATGGCGGCGTCATGGGGATGAACTGCTGTAGTTCCTTCGTGGTTGATCAGGGCTTCGGAGTTGCATCACCGGCGAGACTGGCGGACCATGTGGATCACATTCGAGATCTGGTGGGGCTTGAACACGTGGGGTTCGGCTTCGATTTCTGTGACTGGATCCGACAGAGCAGAGGTGACACGAGTACGACCTGTGACTGTGTTCCCGGCTATGGCGGGGCAGTCGCTTTCACCGCTGAACTCCTCTTCAGAGGATACGCAGATGAGCAGGCAGCGGCGATCATTGGTGGTAACTGGGCTCGGGTCTACGGGGCGTTATTGCCATAGGTTAGAGAGAGGCCCCCGTTTCCGGGAGCCATCTCGTAGCAGTCAGTAGGTCCACTGAAAATCCGGGAGCCCTGCATCGACGATACGCTGCCGAATATCCTCGGCGATGATCGCGAGATCCTCGGGGGTTTTGCCCTCGCATCTTGTGGCCAGAACCGGTTGGGTGTTGGATGCCCGGATCAGTCCCCAGCCCTTTCCGTCGGGGTAGACAATGCGGAGGCCATCCACGGTGATGGCCTGGTATTTCTCAAGGGCCTTGGCTGTGATCCCTTTCATGACTTGGAATTTCTGATCGTCGGGACAGTCAACCCGGATTTCTTCAGTGTGGTAGTACACTGGCATGTCTGACAGCATTTCTGATAGGGAACGGTCGCTGTTGGACAGGATGCGGAGCAGACGTCCGGCGGCATAGAACGAGTCGTCGTAGCCGTAGTACTCGTCGGCAAAGAAGATATGCCCCGAGTACTCCCCCGAGAATAGGGCACCACGGCGTTTCATCTCGGCCTTGATAAGGGAGTGTCCGGCCTTGTAATAGTAGGGTTCTCCACCCAGTCGGCGAACTTCGTCCTCAAGCGCTTGGGAGCACTTCACCTCGATTATGGCAATGGCTCCCGGATGTTTAGGAAGGATCTCTCGCCAGAAGAAGGCCATGAGCATGTCCCCCCAGATGATCTCTCCTTTGTCGTCCACTACTCCGATTCGGTCGGCATCTCCGTCGAAACCGACGCCCACGTCAGCACCATGTTCCCGAACAGCCTTGATGAGGTCCTGCATGTTGGCCCGTTTCTGAGGATCGGGATGGTGGTTGGGAAAGGCTCCGTCGGGCTCACAGTAGAGAGGGATCACCTCACATCCCAGACGCTCCAGGAACTGAACGATCCTGAGGGCTGCCGTCCCATTGGCGGCATCGGCGGCCACCTTGAGTCTTTTTGGTCCCAGAACTATTTTTTCTTGGAGCATGTCGAGGTAAGAATCCCAAAGGTCCTCTCGGCGGACTGAACCGGGCTTGGATGCCATGTCCATGTCGTCGGCCTCAACCATCCTGCGGATGACCTGGATTTCCTCTCCGTAGAGTGTCGATTTCCCGAAGGCCAGTTTGAGGCCGTTCATGTCCTTGGGATTGTGGCTGCCGGTGATCATGACGGCACCGTCCAGGTTGTGATGAAACAGGCTCCAGTACAGCAGGGGACTGGTTACGGTCCCGATATCCAGTACGTCGATTTCCGTCTCGTTCAGCCCTTGGATCACGTCTTTTCTAATCCGTTCTGTGGAGAACCGGACATCGCCTCCCACGGAAGCTCGGACCACCCCTTTACGCCGAAGGTAGGTGCCGTATGCTCGGGCGATGGCCAGGACGTTGGCCGACGACAGATCGGTATCTGCTACACCTCGGATATCGTATTCCCTGAAAATAGTGGTGGGGATCCTCATAGGACGCTCACTCCTTTGTGATCGTACAAATATTTTCCATTCCTGTTCAAGTATACGTCAAAAGCAACCGTTCCGTCGATAAACAGTCCGAAAACGTGGGATGGCGTAGAGAGAAGAGGGAGGGGGGAACAAAAATGTGGAATGGTGCGCTGGTGGTACTGCCTTTGGGGATTGTCATGGTTGTGGGGTGGTGGCTTCGCCGTTTTCAGGTGCTTTCATCCAAAGGTGTGGAAGAGATGAACCGTACCCTGTATTGGGTGGTCCTGCCAGCCATCTTGTTTCGGGCGACGGTAACGGTTGATCCGATTCATTTTACAAATTTCGCTTTTATGGCTGCCCTCTACGGCCCTTTCCTTATCCTTCCCGTCTTTGCCTGGGGGTTGGCCCGACTGAGAGGCTTCCCGAGAGAACGATTGGCTGTCTCGGTCCTCGTGTCGGTTCGGGGAAACAACGTTTTTCTGGGCTTGCCGGTCATTACCGTGGCTTTGGGGGAAGCTGGGCTTGTCTGGTATGCTGTCTACATGGCTTTGGCTCTCGTGGTCTATCAGCTCATCTCCATCGTATCGGTACAGATCGCTCTTTCGGGCAGTGTGTCGCTCCGAACCCTGACTGGCGCACTGAAAAAACTGATGATTAATCCCCTGGTTCTGGCCTGTGTGGCGGGAGTCATCGGTGCTTTTATCGGCTTTCGACTCCCAAGCTGGCTGGACCAGAGCTTGTGCATCCTTGGGCACACAGGCAGTGGTGTGGCTCTGGTCGGTTTAGGGGCCTCCCTGAAACTGGGAAACCTCCTGTCCTCTCTGGGCCGGGTCTGGAACGACCTTTTGGTTCGCTTGATCCTCTCCCCCCTTCTTACCTGGGGGGCCTTGAGCCTTTTCTCTCTGGATCCCATGTTGGTGCGGACTTCGGTGCTCATGGCCGCTATGCCGGCGGCGGTGGACAATTTTGTTCTGGCCCAGGGGATGGGCATGGATCACGAGGCTGCTGGAGAGATTATCGTCGCGTCCACAGTCTGGTTTGTTGCGACCACTGCTTTCTGGCTTTACCTTTTAGGGCTCTAGCCTTTGTGTATCTGAGGACATGGTACGATACGAGGAGTGTGTTGAGGGGGAGCGGGTGTCCTGTGAGATTGCAGCAAGATCGGTATATTCTTCTGGTCCTTTCTTTTTCCTTATTCTGCTGTATGTTGGGAGTCGGGGTCATCAGTCCTATACTGCCACTGTATGCCGTTCAACTCGGTGCTGGAGGGGGTCTTCTCGGGTTGGTCCTGGGGATTTTTTCCCTGTCTCGATTGGGCTGTTCGCTGGTCGCCGGAGGGTTGGCCGACCGATTGGAGCGAAAGTACCTGATCCTCTTTGGTCTGTCGGTGTACACTCTGTCCTCTGTGGCGTATCTGGCGGTCACCTCCGTGTGGCACATGGTGGCCATTCGGTTTTTCAACGGTATGGGATCGGCCTTCGTCATTCCCGTGGCTATGTCCATCGGCTCGGATGTCTCGAAAAAAGGGGGAGAGGGAAAATTTTTCGGTTTCCTTCAGATGGCGTTGTTCGCTGGCATCGGCACGGGCCCCCTGATCAGCGGGCTGATGGCCGACTGGCTTGGATTGCAGGCACCCTTTTTAGTTATGACGTCGTTGACGTTGATGGCTCTCGTAGGGGTCGCCTGGGGGCTGCCGACGGGGTTGCCCGTGAGTTCTTCGTCTCACGTCGGGTCGATGAAAGTTTACAGGGCCTTGTTGAGAGACCCCGTACTTTGTCGGGTGTACGTCTATCAGTTTTCCTCAGCTCTGGGGCGGGGATCCATGCTTATGTTTTTGCCCCTTATCGCATCCGAAGCTCACCTGACCTTTTTCAAGATCGGCGTTGTTCTGTCAATCGTGTCTCTGACGACGGGGTTCTTGCAGCGATTCACCGGCCTTTTAGCTGATCGAATGCCGAAAAACCGACTGGTTTGGGTGGGGGGAACTATCACGTCGGGTATCCTCTTCATGATGCCCGCCTTTCGCTCGTTCCCGTCCCTCTTGCTTGGAGCGTTGATCTTTGGCCTGGGGGCTGCCACCAGCTCTCCGTCCATCATATCAATGGCAGCCATTCGGGGACGTGTCTTCGGGACCGGTCGAACCATGGGAATGTTCAACATCGCTTTCGGACTGGGGATGACTCTGGGGCCTTTGTTGGCAGGATACATTCGGGAGGTGGGTATTCTTTCATCTCCCTTTGTCCCTATCGGGGGTATCCTCTTGGGATGTACCTCGTTGTTTATTTTTGACCATCCCTTTAGGGGGCTGGACGACCTGGTGGAGGAGGGCGGCCCATGCGTATGAGAACCGAGCGGGAAGAGATCGTGCGTTATGGCATGAAGCTGCTGGAAGAAGGTCTGACCACCGGAACAGGCGGAAATCTGAGTGTCTTTCATCGGGCCTCGGGAATCGTGGCCTTGAGCCCTTCGGGAATTCCCTACAGAGAGACGCAACCCGAGGATGTTGTCCTTATGACCTCTGAGGGCGACTTTGTGGATAGGGCCCATCGAATCCCCACCAGCGAGTGGGAGCTTCATCTGACTTTGTACAGGAAGCGTCCTGACATCTCGGCGGTGGTCCACTGCCACTCGGACTACGCTACGGCCGTCTCCTGTCTGGGTGTGGACTTGCCTGCGGTGAACTACATGGTGGCAGTCGTAGGGGATAAAGTACCCCTGACCCCCTTCGGTGTGTACGGGACGAGGGATCTGGCTGAGAAGGTCGCCGACAACATCGGCGGTTACGACGGAGCCCTTATGGCCAATCACGGTCAGGTGGCTCTGGGGCAAACTCTCAAGGCGGCATTCACCGTGGCCCTCAACGTGGAGTACGTGGCCAGGCTCTATATTTTGGCGAAAAGCGTGGGAGAGCCGAGCCTCCTTTCCAGGGATGACATAAAGAGAACCCGAGAGCGGTTTCGGTCCTACGGTCAGGAGCGGCAGTAAGCTCGACTGTTCGTAGAACGGAATGGCACGGATTCGTAGGAGAATCCGTGCCATTCCGTTCTGTGCCGTTGTTCTCCATTGAGGTCGGCCTTCGTGGAACTAGTCTCCGATGATTGTGAGCGACTTGTCGTAGCTGTTCAGGACCTCACATCCCGAGTCGGTGACCAGAACCAGATCCTCGATGCGGACGCCGAACTCCCCGGGGATGTAGATCCCCGGCTCGACGGAGAAGATCATACCTTCCTCCAGAACATCGGTGTTTGCCGCCGACACGTCGCCGTGCTCGTGGACGTCGATGCCGATGGAATGCCCCGTCCTGTGGGTGAAATACTGGCCGAACCCAGCAGTGCTGATGTGCTCTCGGGCGGCGTTGTCCACGTCGCAGAATCGGACGCCTGGCTTAACCGTGTCGATCCCCTTCTGGTTGGCCTCCCGTACCAGGGCGTACACGTCCTTCGCCTTCTGGGAAACCTTTTTATAGAAGACGGTCCTGGTCATGTCGGAGCAGTAGGAATCCTTAACACAGCCGATGTCTATGATGACGCTGTCTCCCTCGGAGACCATGGAACCGTCGATCTCGTGGTGCGGGTCGGCACAGTTTTTCCCGTACCCGATGATGGGGTTGAAGGAAAAACCCTCGGTCCCCAGATCCTCGTAGATGGTGGCCAGCTTTTGCCCCATCTCCTTCTCGGAGAATTGCCCCGTTCCCACCATAGGGATCATCATCCCCATGGACTGATCGTTGAGCACAGAGGCTTTTCGCATACGCGCTCTTTCTGCCTCGTCCTTCCTCATGCGAACGGCGTCCACCACGGACGATCCGTTGACGTACGTGGCGGCAGACTTCAGCTCCTGAAGCCTGAGCAGAAACCTGGAGGGCCAGACCTTGTCGATGCCGATCGTGTCCTTTTCTCCCACCAGCAAGGCAATCTTCTCCACGGGGTCCTGGGTGTCGTCGTACCACACGATATCCAGCCCGAGGTCGTCATGGAGGGGGAAAAGTTCGTTGTTGACAAGCTTATGCTCGCCCTTGGAGTTCAAGTAGAGCACCAACAGCCGTTCGCCGGTGTGCATCCACTTTCCCGTCAGATAGAACACACTGCTTGGATCGGACACCAGAATGGAGGAAACTCCCTTTTGCTTCATGTGGTCCAGGATCTTGTTTGTCCGTTGTTCGTTCATCGTGGGTCGTCTCCTTTGGGGTGAGATTGGTGGGCCTATCCTTTGGTAGAACACATATTTGGGGTTCAATCCATGAAGGCCGGCAACCTGATAATTCGAAAATAGCGAAAGTACGATTCTCTACTGTATGGAAGTGATGAACTTCCCCTATAACGTCACTCGACTCTCGTGCCTGATACTACGACCATGGACTTTGTGCTCCATGTCAAAATAACGTCAATTACCCTGCGAATCAAGGGGGATCTCTAAAAATACAGCTCTTTGATTCTAGAGCAGAGATCCGTACCACAAGAAACCCCGTGCGTAAAAGCAAGAAACCTGTCCAACTTTTCAACGTCCTGTAGTTTTTCCATCTTTAGATGTGCCTCAGGCAATCATGGCAGCTAGACAGATCTCTTACAGCTCTTTTGTACCTGTTCCCGATCCCCTTTCTATGAGAAGTTTGTCTGGTACTTTTTATGTGTCAAGATTGCAAAGAATTGGAATTCGAGGAGATGCCCTTTTATGATAGTACTCATTGAATGGTAAGGCACCGGGTGTGTCGGTGTTTGCTATGGCTTTGTTTTACAACGTGCAGAGCAATGGCAAATGTACTCGTATCGTTTTTTTAGGTATAATAGAATCAAAAATATGGTCAAATATGATTAAAACAAGGACTAATTGCCCCCATGTAGTGGTTTTGTTCAAAAAATCGTTTCATTGAAGTCAGTGCCCCTGCCAGTAAGCCTACCGTTATCTATAACTATACGAACGATAGTGATCGAACTGTTTATAAAAATGTATTGAGCGAAATAGGCAAGGTTGGGATCAATCCTTATTTTAATGCTGTGGTTGATGTCTCACTAAAATATCCTGCCCAAAAACATGTCATACAAACGATTCTTGCAGTGAATGAGACGAAGCCTGTGTGGTTTACAGAGGTATGGTTGATGCCTAGCATCATAAATATGAAAAAAAGATTCCAAATGCTAAAAAAGAAAACGGTTGCTGGAGGTGTATCTTGAGAATATCTTGGGTTTTGTTGATAAGAATAATCATAGAATACATCTCGCCGTTCTTTACGGAACACTTTTTTCTTAATTCCTCGGATAGATTGTCAATTGATAAAGCTTTGAAAAATGGAGCAAGGATTCAAGCGCTCCATATATACAAGAATTTTATCGCGACCCATTAGACAGATGAAGTACTGGAAACAACAGAATGACCGATATTATTCAACATAAATAAGCTCGATGTTTATCGTGGAATTTGTGTTCATCTTGTGCTGAAGAATAGGAAGAAGTAGCTAAAGGAGGCTGAAAATAATGAATACAACAAAAGGGACAAAAGAGCAAAAACCAATGCCCTGGGTCGCTTTTCAGGTTATGAGAATGGTCATGAATATAAGGATTAATTTTAGGAATATTGAAGGAGAGATTAATTTTGCAGGCATTGAAAAGGGGCTCTTTATCCTTGATTTCGGATGTGGTCTTGGGTTTAATACCATTCCAGCTGCGAAAGCGGTGGGTGAAGAAGGACGGGTTTTTGCCCTTGATCTAAGCGAGCAAGCTATAAAAATCGTTGAGAAGAAGGTCTATAAGAATGGGTTAAATAACGTTCAGGTCATCCAGTCTGGCTGCGATACGGGGCTGGAAGATAAGAGTATTGATTTAGTTTATCTGCATAACACTTTGCCTTTTATTGAGGAAAAACAGAGGGTCCTGGGTGAAATAACCCGGGTGATCAAAACGGGAGGAAGGTTGTCCTATATGAGCCGTGCCGGCTCCAGAATTTATGGGAAAAACCCTATAAGCGAATCAAAGCTCAAGGGGATTTTGAGCTCTGATTTTACTTTGAAAATGGAAAAGGAGGGGCATTTGGTTTTTGAACGGACCTCCTGATTGATGGTTTAATTCGTGTAATTTAAAACAACAGGGGTGTTGATAGATCAAGTACGATCGAATGAACGTTCACAAATGTATCAAATTGTCCCCCAGCATATGGTATGTGTGGGGGTGAAGAAGCATACCTGTACACTCTGCCTGTGATCCGAAACTGGTAAAACTACAGGGCGTTCTAAAGTAGGATAGGTCTCTTGTCTTTATTTCAAAGGGGTTCTTATGAGGTGGATGCCTCTTCTACAGCCAAAAAGTTGCATTTTTAGGGGAACCTCTAGTCGTTTTCCCCTCCTTCTGGTTGCTGTTGCTCCTGAAATTTAATAATATTGCTACTTGTCGTAGAGTCTGTAGCATGATATGATTTGTTTATCACATCTAACAAAAGGGGGTTTATGCGTTGAAACGATCTGCTTGGGTTGTCTGTGCTGTTTGGGCCTGTGTGCTGCTCCTCTCGTCGGTCTCTGTGGCTGCCGAGAAGGTCTCGGTAAATCCCGTGGACGGTAAACCATTCCGTACGGTCTATCCAACCATGGTGATGATCGTAGGGACGTACTGCGAGAACGGCAAAGCTGATATGTCTCTCATCGATCTGGGGGGGCCCCTGAGCAGCAAACCCCATCGAGTTGGGGTAGGGATCAGAAATACGAGAGCTACATACGCTAATATCATGGCGAAACGGGCCTTCACGGTGAACCTGCCCTCCAAAAATTTTGCCTCTGAGGCCGACTATGTTGGGCACCATAGCATGAAGAAGGAGCCTAATCTGGATAAGTTCGCCGTTACGGGATTGACCCCTGTTCGAGCTGAGACGGTGGATGCTCCGGTGGTGAAGGAATATCCCGTCACCATGGAATGTGAGCTTGAACGTTCTCTGGATTTAGGTTCTCATACCCTGTTCATTGGGCTGGTGAAGAAAATATCAATAAACAAGGATGTGCTTAACCCCGAGACCGGTCGGATCGCTCCGGAGAAGTTTAATCCCTTACTTTACAACCGTAATGCAAGGCAATATTATTCCCTGAGTGAGCCTTTGGGTGCGCCAGGGGAGGTCGCTGACCGAAAGTTCAAGTAGACGACTGTTCCGTAACTCAGTGGGAACCCGCCAGATCTGTGGTGGGTTCCTTTTCTGTACCTAAGCGTCGTTTCACCTGTGGCACCCGGCTGGTTTTTCGAGTAGAATGATTGGCAATGTCGGGTTTTCCCGGCGATCTATGTATGGAGAGGACGGGACGAAACTCGATATGGATAACATTCGATATGCTCAGATAAACGGTGTGGAACTTCGCGATCTGAAGGAGCTTGACAGCAGTGACTGCCTGTATAAGGGAACCCTATACTTGGATCAAAAAGAAATCGGTACCCTTCAGGAAGATCGAGACGGGGGACCTATTGTCTTAGATGTACTTCCATGGTATCACGATGTTCTCAAGTCTCGGATCACCGACTACATAAACGCTATGGAATTAGAGGAAGGGGAAGACGACCCCGATCGGGACGTGTTCTTCCTGGACCTGATCGATATGCAGTTGTTTTACGATATGTACCGGGAGGGTGTCGCTGAAGGGTATATGTGCCTGGTGGTGGACATCTCCGGTGATGATATGGAACTCTACAGCGTGGAGACCGAGGACGATGTAGAGGCTCTGGTCAGGGAGAAGGAGATGACGGACTTCGAGGTCTTCGCCTCACCCAAGGATTTCATCGTATCCTGCTAAAAGTACCTTGAGAGGCAAAAAACGAGGCGCCTGACGTTACTTGAAAAACCTCAAAGGGACTGCCCATGATCACTACTCTGGAACGAGTCGATTGTCTTCTCCTTGACGACGATGTGACGGAGGCCCTGCGTCGCTGGGCTCTGTCGTTTGGACCGCAGCTGGATCGGGCCCGGATGATGGTTCGCTCTCTCGCTCATGGGGTGCTTTTGTGGGGTGTTGTCGATCCCGGTGAGCTTGTCTGGACTGGAAGTTGGGGGCCTGACGTGTTGTACCTGGTTCTGGGGGCTGGTACGGTGGGACGAGCGTTGTCTCAAGCGGTCGAGGAGGAAGGACCCTGGCTCAAGTCCATGGCCACGGCTGCTTTGGGTAAGGGGCAGGAACGGTTTTTCCGTCGAGTGGAGGAATGGGCACGGGGTAAACGGCTTCCCGTCGGTTCCTTCTATGCACCGGGATCCGCCGGCGCTCTCCCCCTGACGTTGAATGTTGCGGTGGGACAGTTGCTTCGCCTCGCCGAGATCGACATGATCGTCCATGACGATGGAAGACTGGAGCCGACATATTCCTGGGTGGGTATGGTCCCTTTAGGAAAGGGGAGCGACAGGGTCTCTTTCCTTTGCAGCGAGTGTTCCTATGCTCCTTCATGTCCTCTGCGACGGGACGATCCATAAACATGCTTGATCAAGACGCGACGGCGAGCCCTTTAGGGCCTTGCCGTCGCGTTTATATATGAGGCCTTGCTGGGGTGCCGAAGCTTCTCAGGAGCGAAGCCATCGGGCGACGTCAACCGCTCCATAGGTGATGATGAGATCGGCTCCGGCTCGTCTCAGAGCCAGATGGGCTTCGGTCATTGATCTGTGAGAGTCGAGGGCGCCGGCTCTGGCGGCGTGGCAAAGCATCATGTATTCGCCGCTGACCATGTAGGCAGCTATGGGCAGAAGGGTATCCCCTCGCAAGCGAGCGATTACGTCCATGTACAAAAGGGACGGCTTGACCATGAGGATGTCCGCGCCTTCGGCCTCGTCCTGAAAGGCCTCTCTCAGTGCTTCCCGTCCGTTGGAGGGGGTCATCTGATAGCTTGAGCGGTCGCCGTGTCCAGGAGCACTGTGGGCAGCCTCCCGGAAAGGACCGTAGAAAGCCGAGTGAAACTTGGCCGAGTAGCCCATGATGGCTACGTTGGAGAACCTTGTTTGGTCCAGAGCTTGTCGGATAGCACCGACCTGGCCGTCCATCATGGCTGAGGGGGCTACCATATGAGCTCCGGCTCTGGCGTGACTGATCGCGGTTTCCTCCAGGCGGCGAAGGGAGCTGTCGTTGTCGATGCTCCCGTCATCCCTCAGAAGGCCGCAGTGCCCGTGATCAGTGTATTGGCAAAGACAGACGTCGGTGGCGATGAGAATCGAGGTACCGTATCGCTTGGCCAGATGCGCGACGGCTCTCTGCACAGGACCTTCGTCGTCGCTGGCCGAGCTTCCCCAGGGATCCTTGGCGTCGGGAAGGCCGAAGAGGAGGAAACGATGGATTCCGGCCTCAATAGCGGGAGCCACCACCTCGTCCAGACGATCAACGCTCAGGTGGTCCACACCGTCGAGGGACGATATGGGACGACGAATGCCCTGTCCTTCCACGACGAACAGAGGGAGCATCATGTGTTCGGGACGCAGGTCCGTCTCCCGAATGGACTCAGCCAGAAGGCGGTGTTCCCGAAGGCGTCGGAGCCGACTCGTTGGATAAGTGCATCGAAGCTCGCTCATGATAGGGGGATCCTTCCGGCCTGTCGATAGCTTCCCTTGAATTCCCATGGTTTGTGGAGTTCCGTGTCTCTCATGACCTCATTCCTCTCTCGTTTGTTCTCTGACGTGGCTTGATCAGATCTTCTTTATTTCGCTGTATGAGCACCTTAAGCCCCTCCCAGGAGGGGGTGTCCATGACGAGGGGCTCCCTCTTCAATATGTCTCGAACCGCCTGAGCACACGCCTCGCCCCAAGCGATGAAGGCAACTTCGTTGCCTGTTGGGGCGAATCGCCGGTCCCATGCCTCTACCAGGGCGGCACTTCCGAAGATGACGGCGTGCAGGGGACATTCGTCCCAGCACAGGGGGTAGAGATCCTCCCCTGGAAGAGATGCGTCGTTCATCTCGTAGGCCGAAATTTCGATCACCCGGGTGCCCGCTTTTGCCGCCGCCTCTGGAGGGAGACGGGATGCTCGTTTGTTTCTGAAAAAACACACGGTCTCGCCGGGGTGAAGCGTCTCGCTCAGGGCCTGGGCCAGGCCGTGGGATGTGGATGTCTCAGCTTCCATATCCGGCTGAAGCCCGAGGTCTCGGAGAGACTGGGATGTCCCGGGGCCGATGGAGGCTATTCGCCCCCGGATAGATCGTGGATCAACAGCCTGCGGTATGAGCCTCGCACCTCTTGGGCTGGTGAAGACGAGCCAGTCCGATTCGGTGAGGGTGTCTTGATCCCAGTTTTCCCGAAGCTCTCGAATCTTCAGGAGAGGGAGGCTGTAGCAGTCGGCACCCAGGTTTTCAAGAGCACGAGCGGTCTCCCATGCCTGGGGAGCCGGGCGGACGACCGCCAGTTGAAGCCCTTGAAAAGGTCCCGTTTCGGGATAAAGCCTCAGATCGGTAACGGCCCCAATAGCGAGCATGCTTGGGCTTGGGATGGACGAGTGTCCCAGGTCTTCCAGCGAACAGTCTGTTCTGCTCTGTCGTCCCCATCCGCCCCAATGGACAGCCGAGCACGATGTCTCTGGAGGTACCCCTTTTCGAAGAAGCCCCTCGGCTACGGCATGTGCTGCCGAGGCCCCCATGTAGATGGCTCTGGTCCCTCCCACCGCAGCGATTCTGCTCCACAGGTCGTCGTCAGGGGCGCCGTTGCGGCGGTGCCCCGTCGTCACCGTTGCCGTCTCGGCGGTTCCCCGATGGGTCAGGGGTACTCCGGCTGAACCCAAGGCGGCCACCGCGGCGCTGACCCCGGGAACATACCGCCAGGGGATGCCGTGTTCCTGAAGGAGCAGGGCTTCCTCACCACCCCGTCCGAAGACGAATGGATCTCCTCCCTTGAGTCGAACTACAGTTGTCCCGGAATGTCCCAGGTCCACCAGAAGCCGTCCGATAACCTCCTGGTCCGTGGAGTGGCGGCCCTTTCGTTTACCCACGTAGTGGAGTTGGACTTTCGATTGGGTCCATTGAAGGATGTCGGGGTGAATAAGCCTGTCGTAGATCACGTGATCGGCTTTGCCCAAAAGCTGGACGGCCTCGGCCGTCAGCCATCGGGGGCCGCCGCAGCCGGCACCGGTGAGGTACACCGTCATGGACGGCGCTCCAACATGACTGATGCCTCGGGATGGCGTCGGATTTCCTCAGCCATGGCCCGGCCCATATCCCGGGCTTGAGCGTCGTCGTTCACCGACCACCGTCGCTCGAACACGAATCCCTTTCCATCGGGTGTCAGGGTCTGAGCCCTCAGGATCATTGATGGTCCCTCCCAGGAGGCGCATGCGGCAAAAGGCACGTGACAGCCGACCTGAAGATCCTTGAGGAGTTCCCGTTCTGCCAGGGCGACGAGCCAGGTCGGCCTATGGTTGATGGCCGCGGCTTGTCGAGCCAGCAGCGTTCCTTGTCGCGCCTCCACGGCGATGATGCCCTGACAGGGGGCCGGGAGAAACGGCAAGGTGCAGGTGTTCTCCGGGGTGATCCCCAATCGGTTCAATCCGGCCTGGGCCAGGATGAGGGCGTCTACCTCGCCTGATTCCAGCCTGGCTAACCTGGTATGTACGTTGCCCCGAACCAAGGTACACCGAAGGTCAGGCCTGATTGCGGCCAGTTGAGCGGCTCGTCGGATGCTGGACGTTCCCACGAGCGCACCCTCAGGAAGGCCATCCAGACCTTCCGGTTGCTTTGAGATGAGCAGATCAGCCGACGAACTTCGAGGAAGAACCGCTACAAGTTCCAGCCCCTCAGGCAACACCGACGGGACGTCTTTCAGGCTGTGGACGGCACCGTCGCCCCGTCCCTCGAGTAGAGCCTCCTCCAGACACTTTACGAAGGCCCCGAACCCGCCAAAGGTGGAGAGATGGCGGGTTAAATCTCTGTCGCCGCAGGTCGTTAGCGTCTTTATCTCCACGGGAACTCCCTGTTGCTGAAATGCTTGGGCGACCTCCAATGTCTGAGCTTTGGCCAGAGCGCTCTTTCTGCTGAAAAGAACCGGTCGTTTTCTGCTTCCTGCCAACCAGCTTTGAAGATTCATCTTGAGATCTGCGGAGCTCAGGGGAGCCGTACCAAAACTGCCTACCCCAATGAGGTTCTCCTCAGTACGGAATTGCGCGACGAGAGACCAGTTGCCTAGATCTCCGGCACCACTGCAGTCCATGAGACAACAGGAACCTTCGGCCATTTTAAGGAGTTTCTCTGTCTCCTCCCGAGGAACTGCCAGGACCGCCAGGCGATGTCGCTGGAAGTCCTCAGGCTGGGCGCATCGTTGGTGCCAGGTAATCTGTTTTCGAGATACCAGGCTCAGGAGGCCCATTGTGGCATGAGGCGAGACCAGGGTGACGTCGAACTGAGCGCTGAGCAATGTGCGGATTTTTCGCTCGCCGACGTCTCCACCACCGACGACCAACACAGGTCCAAGAGTTGCGTCCATAGCGACCATCAAGGAGTATTTACGGTTCATAAGGGTCCCTCCAGGCAAGGTGTTGTCTCTCTGAGTACCGAGAGCAGGGCTTTGTCAGCTTGGGTACGAAGGCCTTACGGCAACGTCCCCTCTCGACGATGGAGCAGGAGAATGGACAGATAGGACGCACACGGAGATGTGGCGTCGAAGCCCGTAACGATATTTTCCGAAGACCACCCGGCCCGATCAATCCGGGTGACCGATCCCCATGGACCGGTCTCAGCGAGGAGACGAGGCAGGGTGTCCCCCAGTGGCGAAAGCTTGTACAGAGCTGCGGCGTCTGATGCCATAAGGGACTGAACCAGGTCATCGTAGGAGGCCGTTCCGGGCAGGATCGAAAGTCGCTCTTCGCCCATGGCTAAAAAGCGTGCGACTCGAGCGGCGGCCAGAGAATGAGCTGAGATCCCGGGTATCAGGCGGAGCTCCATAGCTGGGGCCACTGTTCGCCATTGCCGGTAGAGCCATGCGACGGTGGAGTAGAGAGTTGCGTCGCCGATGACTGGGATGGCGATAGTCTCAGCCTCTTCCCAGAGGGAGCGTAGCGCCTCGATCTGTCGCCGGATTGCTGGATCCCGCTCGTCCTCCCGTCCCTTCATGGGAAAGACCACAGGTGTCCATTCACGTGATAGGTGCCGCTTCACGATGTTCCCCGCCACGCTCTCGGCTCCCTCTTTCGCCAGAGGAAGAAGAACGAGGTCGGCCTCTTTCAGAGCCCGGATGGCTCCCACGGTTACGAGGTCGGGGTCGCCGGGGCCCACCCCGATACCCAATAAAACCTGTCTCATGTCCTCGTCCTTTCGCTGTCGTATCCTCTAGTGTCCACCAGAAGTCCGTTTCGATACATCGTGTCGGTTCCCGGGAGGAGGATAAGGGTTCGCATGTCCACGGCCTCAGCGGAGAGGTCTTTCAGGTCCATGGAGACGATGGATTCATCGGGACGACCAGCGTCCCGAATCAGCCAGACGGTCTGTCCCTCTCTGCCCTCGTAAGCTTTTTTCACTCGGTTGAGCTTGGCCTCCAGAGCTCGACGAACCGGGTTGTACAGAGCCACCGTCAACCCGGTGGAGACGGCCCCATCCAGGGCTCGCTCGATGGCCTTCCATGGCTGAAGATAGTCCGACAGGGACAGGAGGATGAGGCCGTTGGCGTATGGTGCTCCCAGAGTCGCCCCGGCCACCTGTGCTGCCGAGAGGCCGGGAACCACGGTCACGGCGGTTGATCCAGACATGTTGCGGGTCAGTCCCGCCATGCCGAAGAGGATGGGGTCCCCTCCCGATACGAGAGCCACTCGATAGCCCCGGTCGGCGAGGTCAAGAGCCGATCGAACCCGAGCTTCTTCCTGTCCCATATCGTAGCGCTCCACCCGCTTTCCACGGAGCCATTCCGACGGCACCTGGTCGACGTAGAGATGATACCCCACCACGACATCGGCGTCCTGAATCGTCTCTTTGGCCTGAGCTGTGAGGTATCGTCGGCCGCCGGGCCCCAGCCCCACAACGGTCAGGTGTCCCGGAATCCTGGCTGGATATCTGGCCAGAGCTACGGTCACCCCATCGCTCGCGACGCGGGGGCCAAGAAGAGATCCCGCCGATGCGGCGCAGGGTTCGGCCACTCCTGGAAGCCCCAGATGTCGTTGAGACGCTGAGGGCGTGAAGGGGCCCTCCATGGTTCGAATCTCGTCGTCGTCCACGACGAGGAGCGGAACGTTCAGTTCCTGAGCGAGGGCAGAGAGGCCCGACTCGTCGGCCTTCAGGGCGATGGTCCTGATCTCCCTGAGCCCCTGAATGAGGAATCCCTGAGCGCTCAGCGCCGTCTCCAGGATCTCTCGAATGGTTTGAAGAGGCGTTCCACGCCGGCAGCCGATCCCGGCGACGAGGGACGGCGGTATAAGCTGAACCTGGTGGGGAGAGAGGTCTCTCTGTCGGGGTGAGACCACGACATCGGCCGTATCGGGGTTGTCTCCCGGAACGTAGCGCTCAGGGAAGGGAGGTGTGACCTCGTCAGGGTCGATCCAGAAACTCAGGTCTCGCCCATCCAGAAGAGCTCCGTTCGTCGCGATCAAGGCTTTTCGACCGATCAGACTCCAGCCCCATCGGTGGCACAGGAGGTCCGGTGCCCCGGCGTAGATCCTGTCGGTGGATGTAGTCAGGATGAGATCGGCATCCAGAGTTGCCGCGAGTCGTCGGGCGAGGTCGGTCCCTCCGCCCAGGTGAGCGCCCGTGATGGGGATGACCATGGAGCCATCCTCGGTGATGACCAGCACCGCCGGGTCACTGGCCTTATCCCGAAGGAGCGGGGCCACCACTCGAACGGCCACGCCGATAGATCCTACGAGGACGATAGCCTCAGACGAAGGCCACGCCTGGGCTACAGCTGAGCGAAGCCCCTCCTTGGGGGGACGTATCAGTTGGCCGTTGAGTGCCTGAGCTGCTACTTGTCCGGTCTGCTCGCCTCTGGAGGAGACCACGAAGACGGAGACTGTCACGATTTTGCCTTCCTGAAGCGATGGGAGAAGGAGCTGTCATACAGGAGGCTGGTTGTACCTTCGGGGTTCAGGCATCGGCCCACGACCATGAGGGCGTGGCGGTCGATACCCCGATCCTCCATAGCATGGGCGAGGCCACGAAGATCGGATCGGAGCACAACTTGATCGGGCCAGGTTGCCCGATAAACACAGGCCGCAGGGGTCTCAGGGGAGAGGCCCCCGTCCATAAGGTCCTGGGTTACCCTTCCCGCCTGTTTCGAGCTGAGAAAGAGGACCATCGTGGCCTCATGAGCTGCCAGAGCCGGCAGGGTCTCAGACTGAGGAACTGGGGTTCGACCGGTTCGTCTGGTGCAGATCAGAGTCTGAGTCTCGCCGGGAACGGTGTACTGAATTCCCAGCACGGATGCGGCAGCCTGAAGGCTACTCACTCCCGGAACGAATCGAACCCTCAGTCCCTCCCGTTCGAGAAGAGCTTTTTGCTCGGCAACGGCTCCGTACAGACTGGGATCTCCCGTGTGAAGCCGGACCACCGTTTTACCGTTTCTGGCCGCATCGACCATGGTCTGTACCTGCTCATCCAGATTCAGGGGTGCTGAGTCCACTGTTTTGCACTCAGGCCGGCAAAATCGAAGGATTTCGGGGTTTACTAAACTACCGGCGTAGAGCACCAGGTCGGCATGCTCCAGAAGTTCCTTGCCTCGGATGGTGATCAGGTCGGGGGCACCTGGTCCAGCACCGACGACGTACACTGTAGGCCTGACGTCTGGTTTTGTCATGGAATGAGTCTCCTTTCTCGTCGAGAGGTCATTGTCGTCCCCGATCTCCCCAGATCAGAAAGGTCGGATTCATCGCTCGAAGCATCCAACCGGCGTTGGTCTTGTGTCCCACTGAGGGGGCCACCTGCCACATGGAGGGGGATAGCCCCAGAGCATCCATGGTCTCCATAGCCTGCACAGCGGTAGTGGGCATGTTGGCCGTGATGAGAAGCCGTCCTCCCGGAGCCAGTCCGTGAGCTGTGGCTGTCAATACAGCCGGCAGATCCCCGCCGTGGCCGCCGATCACGGCTCGGGTGAGGAGAGGAATCCCTTCTAAGGCTTGTGGAGCGTGCCCTTCGATCAGGGTCACAGCTTCGTCCAGGCCAAGGGCCTTCAGGTTTCTCCTGGCTGCGGCGATGGCGTCGGGGGAGGGGTCCATAGAGTACACGTGTCCGAAACGAACGTGTCGGGCCAGCTCTGCCGTAATACCCCCCGTGCCTGTGCCCACCTCACCCACCACCTGGCCTGTCAGAGGTTGCAAGAGAGCTGTGACCAACGCTCGGATAGGCATCTTGGTCAGAGGAACGCCCTGAACTCGGACGAAGGATTCCTCGGGAAATGGGCCGATCATCTCAGGGCCTCCAGGATCGTCACGGTCAGAGATGGCCAGAATACCGATGCCTGAGCGAGGGACGAAAGAGTCCAGCTCTGGATTTGTTCGTCGTCCAGTCCCAGGTTTGACAGGGTCCAGCACGGCCTGTCCTGGCTCCCCATGTCCAGCAAGGCCTGAGCCGCCGATGCCGGGGTGTTGGCGCCTCCGGTGAGGATACCTGCCGGTCGATGAGACTGATCGGCAGCCTTCCGGAGCTCCTCAATGGAACGCCCATGGACACTGAGAAACAACGCTTCCTGCCAGGGGAGACCCAGCCTGGCGAAGGCCAGAGGGATCGAACCCAGGCCGGGGATCATCTCCACCTCGTCTCGGGGCAGCGAAGCTGCCAGGGTGGTCCCCAGGCTGTAGAAACAGGGGTCTCCCGATACGAGGATCGCCATTCGGACCCCGGGACGACGCGTTCGAGCGAGATCCACGGCCTGGATGTAGGTCCCCGATACGGGGATTGTGCTCTTGTCGGGCATGTCACGAAACATCTCGAGCAGACGGGGAGCCCCTACCAGCACGTGAGCTTCCTGTATAGCTCTCAGGGCTACCGGCAGAAGGTAGTCCCGGGAACCGGGCCCCACCCCTACGATGTACACTTTGTCCATACACTCGCCTCCGTGAGATTTTCCGGCCAGGTCCCCAGGATGTTCCCGGCCAGGTCGGTCAGAGCTGTCGCGATATCCACACGGCCTTCCAGGAGATCTCGGGATCGCTCGGCCGCACGTCGGGCGATGTGGCCGAACGCCTCCTCCAGCCCGTCCCGCTGGAGGATCGCCACCGCTGCCTCGGCCAGCTTGAGGTCCAGAATTTCCCGGACGGTTCCGGCCGAGGCACCGCAGGCTCCCGCCCAGGCAGCCACGGTCTCAAGCCTGGCGTCCCCGGATCGGTAGTTTGTGTCGAACAGGCCGGCTGCTACCTTTGTCAGCTTTCCTATGTGCCCCAGGAGGACGACCTTGGAGATATCCTCCTTGAGACACCGTTTCAGGGTGTAGCCGACCTTGTCGCCTGTCTTGACGATTCGTCCCTTCGGAACGGAGAATCGCTCGGTCAGGATTTTCTCCCCGATGTAGCCCAGTGGGAGGAAGAGAGCTCCATCGCCGATCTCCTGTCGAGCTACCCGGACGTACAGATCGATCGATGCCTCCCATGCCGCTGTGGACTTGGGTTCTACTATACCGGTGGTCCCGATCACAGAGATACCTCCTTCGATGCCCAGCCGGGGATTCCAGGTTTTCTGGGCGAGTTCTTCTCCATCGGGGATGAAGACCTCCACCTCGAGCCCTCGCCCCGGCGGAGTCAGGGGCTTCAGATCCCGGGCGATCATCCGCCGGGGGGTGGGGTTGATGGCGGCTTCCCCTGGAGGCATGGGGAGCCCCGGCTTGGTGACGGTTCCCACACCCAGGCCCCCGATGATGTGAATTCCCGGCTCATCCACAATTCGGACGGTACAGCAGAAACGATGCCCGTCTGTGACATCGGGGTCGTCGCCGGATTGCTTCACCACGCAGCACGAAGCCCACCCGTCACCGAGTTTCACGTCGATCAGGGGAAGCTCCAGGTCCATGCCGTTGGGAAGCTCCAGGGGAACGGACGCCATAGACTTGCCCGAGACCGCCATGATAGCCGCTCCTTTTGCGGCCCCGTGGACCGAGGTTCCTGAGGTGAAGCCTCGCTGAAGTCCTCCGATCGAGCCCAGAGCCTTCAGTGGATCGATCATGATTTCAAGGCCAACTTGACCAGGGCATTGACGATAGAGGCGGCGACGGGACTTCCTCCCTTGGGCCCCGGAGCTGTGATGGACGGGTAGTCCAGGTCAATGAGCTCCTGATGGGATTCGGCTGCTCCCACGAAACCGATGGGCATGCCGATGACAAGGGCAGGGTGAGCCTCTTCGGCCCTGATCCTGTCGATCACCTCAAAGAGGGCTGTCGGGGCGTTTCCTATGGCGATTATCGCCCCGTCCATGTAGGACACGGCTTTTCTCATAGCCATCTGGGATCGTGTGGCGTTTTCAGTGCTCTTGGCCATCTCGGTCACGTCGGGGTCGTTGAGAAAGGTGAGAACCTCGCTACCCAGAGACTGGATTCCCTGTTTCCGGATCCCAGCTCGGACCATCTCCACGTCGGTAATGACAGGAGATCCGTTTCTCAATGCCGTCAACCCCGACTCGATGGCTCTGGGGTGGATATACAGGCTGAGGCCAAACTCCACGTCGGCCGTGGCATGGGCCACCCTGGTCACGATGGCCTTCTCCTGTTCGGTTCCGTGGAAGGGGCCCATTTTCTCGTGCAGGATCCTGAAGCTTTTGGCTTCGATCTCCGATGGCGTCATAAATCGTCGCATCATGATCGTCTCCTCCTGTCTCTCATCGTTGAGTTTTCAAAGAAAGGGCAGGCCTGGTACCCTGTGTGTCAATTCCTGGCTGCCCTTGTGTTGCGCCACGAGAGGGCCGCTTCGAGGAATCGCTTCGGAATAGATGGATCGCTGGCGAAGTGGATGTGCAGGTAGCTGGCCAGGACGTTGGCCGTAGCCAGTCCTTCCTCGGTGACGCCGTCCCCTTTGATCAGTCGCAGAGCTGCTTGATGCGGGGGGCCTTCGTAGGCTGACCAGTGGAAAACGTGACCTTTGATCCTGGTACCGGCCGGTCCGAGGATCGTATCGACCAGAGTTTGTCCGTCACAATATCCCAGGGCACGGCGTTTTTTCCCCAGGGTCATCCGACCGGGGAAGAACCCAACCATGGAGTGTTCATGCCCGTCCTGCGTCTCAATTCGGTCCACGAGGTACATCAATCCGCCGCATTCGGCGTAGATCGGCATTCCTTGACGGGCTTTGTCCAGGATATCGGCCCTCATACATCGGTTCGCCTCGAGTTCGGGTGCCCCGAGCTCGGGATAGCCACCGCCTAGGTACAGACAGTCGGCCTCCTGTGGAAGGTGACTGTCAGTCAGGGGACTGAACGGAACGATCCGTGCTCCCTGATATTCCAGCAAGTCCAGGTTGTCCTGATAGTAAAAATGGAACGCTCGGTCCATGGCCACAGCTACGGTGACGGTCGGTTTTTTTGGCGCTTCGGCAAAAAGCCTCGTCGTGTAGGGAGGCAGATCGGGTACGTCTGTTGCCAGGGCCATAAGAGCATCGAGGTGTATATGTCGCTCAACCAGATCGACCAGTCGGTCGAGGGAGGCGGCGAAGTCGTCCTGTTCCCAGGCTGAAACCAGGCCGAGATGGCGTTCCGGTACTGCTACCAGGGGTTCTCTTGGGATGTACCCCAACACGGTTGTCGAACTGGCTGAATCGATTGCCTGAGTGATCATCTCGGCATGACGGGGGCTTCCGATCCGGTTCAGGATCACTCCAGCCACGGGGACTGACGGGTCAAAAGTGGCAAATCCGTGGACGACGGCGGCGGCGCTTCGGGCCATGGCCCGGGCGTCCAGAACGAGAACCACCGGTGTTTGAGACATACGAGCGAGGCTGGCCGCACTTCCCCGATCGTCAAGGCCGGATGCACCGTCGAAGAGCCCCATGACGCCCTCAATCAATGTTAGATCGGCTCCTCGGGTACCTCGATCTATCAGCTCCAATACGGCATCCTGGGTCAGAAGCCTGGAATCCAGGTTGCGGCAGGGGCGTCCTGATGCGATGCTGTGGTATCCTGGGTCGATGTAGTCCGGTCCCGTCTTGAATGTTTGAACCGAGGTCCCTAGGCGACTCAGGGCGGCGGCTAGGCCCATGAGGACGGTCGTTTTCCCCGAACCGCTGTGGGTTCCCGCCACGATCAGCCGAGGCAGGCTCATCGTTCGATTCCCACTCGGGCGAGTACGCCGTCTCGGTAGTGGTGCTGTATGGCCCGCATCTCCGTGACCACGTCAGCTGCGCCCATCACGGATGGCGGAGCCCCTCGTCCCGTGAGAATGAGCTCCACTGATTCGGGCTTACGGTGTATAAGGTCCAGGACCTGCCCCTCCGAGAGCAGCCCCTTGGACAGGGCGACTAAAATTTCGTCGGCCACGACAAGGTCATACCCCTGGTACAGGGCATCGGAGAGTCTGAGCATTCCAGCTTGGGCCATGTGTCGATCCCTCTCGGTCATGGGGCTGCCGATTTGCCTCTGGGCTCCGTAGAGCTCGGTGACGACCCGAGGGGCGAAGATCTGCAACGCGTCGATCTCCCCAGAATTCCGGCTCTTGAGAAACTGGCCGACATACACCGAAAATCCCGCTCCCAGGGCGCGCAATGCCTGACCTATTGCGGCGGTGGTCTTGCCTTTTCCATCTCCTGTGTTGACTGTTATGTAGCCTCGTTCCACCGGGCGTTTCGCTCCTTTCCCTGGACGGTCTTCTCCTGTACACTTTCAGTGTGTGTTGATCGTCCTTTGTGTTATTGTACCCTTTTTGTGAAAGGAATGAGCGACACGACACGAGGGGTGCATGTGTTCGTGAGAGAAAAGAGGGCGTAAGGGGTGAGATGAACCATGGATGTGGCCGGGCTGCATCGGCTGTGCACGAAGGATCGACGAGGCGACTACGTATTAGAACGGGAGACGGCCCTTCAAAAATTGGAGGGCCTTCCTGGGTGGCCGTCTCTGGATGAGATCCTGGACAGGATGAGACGGTGGTGTTTGTCCATGGGGATCAAACGGGACGGTGATAGTTTTTCTTTTCAGGACGTCCATGGTGCTGTCCCCTTCACTGGTTCAGCGACCCGGTTTGGTGACGAGCTCAGCGTCCTCCTGGTGGTTCTCGGTCAAGGACGACAGCGGTATCGGATTCTGGGGCTCTGGGGTGAGTATCGCTGGTCCGTCTGTTATCAGGAGCCATTTTTGGCCGAGTGGCGAAGCTATCCCAGTGGTGAGCGGTGGTGGGGTATCCCGAATCGAGACTGGTGCGATGAGCGGGAGGCTCGGTCTCGATACGATTGGCTGTGTCGCCGTCGCCAAATTCATCGAGTCCGCTTGCTGTACGACGGCAAGGTCGTGGATGAGCATCTGTCGGGGAATCGATGATGGATGGACGGACGGAGGAAAACATGGGTGCATTGATGCTTCAGGGAACATCGTCGGACGTGGGCAAGAGCGTTCTTGCCACCGGTTTGTGTCGGATCTTTTTCAGACGGGGCCTGTCCGTGGCACCGTTCAAGGCTCAGAATATGGCGCTGAACTCCTATGTTACCCTGGATGGTGGCGAGATGGGGCGAGCTCAGGTCGATCAGGCTCGGGCTGCGGGGATCGAGCCTGCCGTGGAGATGAACCCGGTACTCCTGAAACCCGAGGGACATTCCCGATCTCAGGTCGTGGTTATGGGACATCCTGAGTATCGGATGTCGGCTCTTGACTACCATGTCAGGAAAGACCGGCTTTGGGGCGTTGTGACTCAGGCTCTGGAGGAACTTCGTCGGTGCTACGATCTCCTGATCGTTGAAGGGGCCGGAAGTCCTGCTGAGATTAACCTGAAGGCCAACGATATCGTGAACATGAGAGTAGCCGTCCACCTGAACGCTCCCGTCCTTCTCGTTGGGGATATCGATAGGGGAGGAGTTTTCGCCTCCCTTTACGGAACCCTGGCTCTCCTGCCCGAATCGGAGCGTGAGCTGGTAAAGGGATTCCTCATCAATAAGTTTCGAGGGGACATCTCCCTTGTTACCTCGGGACTGCATATGCTCAGGGACCTCACCGACAGACCCACCTTGGGGGTCATCCCCTATCTTGAGAACCTGGGCGTGGCCCAGGAAGACTCGGTTTTTCTCGAGGGCCATAATCGACTCTCCAGAGGACGATTTGATCTCGTGGCTATCCGATATCCTCGAATATCCAACTACGACGATCTGGATGCACTGGCTATGGAACCCGATGTGGGTATTCGGTTTGTGGATCGTCCCCAAGATCTGGGGGAGCCGAGCGCCATCATCCTTCCGGGATCGAAGAGTACCGTTGCCGATCTCCTCTGGATGCGTAAAACTGGGCTGGAACGTGCTATTTTGGAGCGTGCGGGGGCCGGAACGCCTCTTGTGGGAATCTGCGGCGGCTTTCAGATGATGGGGCGGAGTATCCGGGATGAGACCGGTGCGGAGAGCTCCCTTCAAAACGTATCTGGTATGGGACTTCTGGAGGGGGATACCGATTTTGCTCCGGTTAAACGGACCGTTCGAGTTCGAGGGGTAGTGGCTGCCGATTGCGGTGACCTGAAAGAAATTCGGGGCAGCCAGGTGGAGGGATACGAGATCCACATGGGACAGACCAGATCATCGTCTCCTCTGCTGCTTTTGGAGGAAGGGAGGCCCGATGGGGCCTGTTCGCCCGACGGTCGGCGGTGGGGAACCTACGTCCACGGCCTTTTTGACCTGCCCGAGTTCAGGAGGGGCTGGCTTCGGTCCCTGGGGTGGACTCCTGCGGGGGAAGCCCTGTCACTGAGGGAGTATCGGGAACGGGCTTTTGACCGATTAGCTGACTATATGGAGGCGCACATGGACATGACGGCGCTGGAGAGGATCCTGGGCCTGTGAGGTCGTTTGCCGTTTTTGAGATGGGAGATATCGTGGTCGGGGTTTTGCATCTGGAGGTGCCGTCATGATGGTTTCCGTTGTGATTCTGGCTCTGGCGGTCGTGTGGGATCTGTGTCTCGGTGAGCCTCCGTCAGGAGTTCATCCCGTCTGCTGGATGGGCCGGTGGATCGACTGTCTGTGGTCTCGTCGTCCCCCGACCGGACTCTCTTTGCTTATCTACGGCGGAGGAATCGTCCTTTCGGGGGGGGGGGCTTGTTGGGCTCTGGGGAACGCTGTGTCCCAACTGCCTCTGATCCTGTTCGTTCCCCTGTCTGCCTGGTTGCTCAAGGGAAGCGCCTCTGCCTCGGCGTTGTGGGAGGCCGGTCGGTCCGTTCGGAACGCCCTGAAGCGAGATCTGAGGCGGGCCCGTCGGGAACTCGGAACCCATCTGGTGAGTCGGGACACTCGCCTTCTCTCCAGGTCGGAGGTGGCCGGTGCTGCCGTGGAGTCACTGACGGAGAATCTGGCCGACGGGTGGGTCGCCCCTCTGATGGCCTACGCTCTGTTTGGTTTGTCGGGTGCCTTGGTCTACCGGTTCGTGAACACCTGCGACTCCATGCTGGGGTATCGTTATGGTGACTTCGAGCTTGGTGGCAAGGCTGCCGCTCGGTTGGATGACCTGCTGAGCTATCTGCCGTCACGAGTGGCCTCGGCGTTGCTTCTGCTTGGGGCTGCCTCGGAGGGGTTAAACTGGCGTCGGGGATTGAGAACTGTCCTGTCGCAGCATCGTCGTACCGCCAGCCCCAACGCCGGATGGCCCATGGCGGCCATGGCGGGGGCCCTTGGTGTCACCCTGTCCAAACGGGGTGTCTATAGATTGTGCGGCGGCCCCCATCAGCCTGGTATCGATCATCTTTCCAGTACAATGGCGGTTTTGACTCGGGCTCAGGGTATGATGGTCGTCCTGGCTGCGCTTCTGGTGCTGGCGTCATGAGGCCCCGTCCTGTCCCGTCGGTTCTTGACCTGGCTCCCGTGATTCACGGCGGTCTGAACTACGGCGAATTGTCGGCCCGGGGGCTCTCTCCCCAGGACGTGCTCGACTTCAGCGTCTCGGTCAATCCCATGCCACCCCACGTGGCTGTTTTGAAAGCCGCTCGAGAGGCTGATACGAGTCGTTATCCCGACCGATCCTGTGGGGCTCTTAGGGCCGCTCTGTCCGACCTGACTGGTGTGGATCCCTCGTCGATACTCGTTACCAACGGAGCCTCTCAGGCTATCTGGCTGACGGCCTCGGTTTTCCTCTGTCCGGGACGAAAGACCGCGATCGTGAGTCCGGCCTACGGCGAGTACGCCCAGGCCTCCGTGGTCAGAGGTGCCGTCGTGGAGCTCTGGAACGCGCGGTCCGTCATGATGGATCAGGCTTCCCTTCCCGCCTTTTTTGGGAAAAAAATGACGAAGGAGGTGCCCGACCTCCTCTGGATATGCTCGCCCAACAACCCCACAGGATACGTGATGGATCGGGACCAGGTGGAAGCCCTCCTGAACGTGGTTCGGGAGGCTCCCACGCTGATCGTGGTGGACGAGGCATACCGAAATTTCCTGGCGGCTCCGTCGGACCTGACGCCTCTTCTCGCCTCGGGGCAACTCCTTCTCCTTCGCTCCATGACCAAGGATTATGGCCTGCCCGGCGTTCGTCTGGGGTATGTTTTGGGAGCGTCGGATGCCGTCGCCGCGATGGAGACCGTCCAGCCCGATTGGAGCGTAAGCGCTCAGGCCCAGGCCGTGGGCTTGGCTCTCCTTCGTCATGGCGACCATTACCGAGCTCAGTGGGCAGAGCTGCGCTGTGAGCGAGCCCGTCTTGTCAGGGAGCTGATGGACCGGGGCGTGACCGTGTGTCCAGGTGAGGCTAATTTCATCCTCTGTCGTCATCCCGAGAGCGCCCGTCTCATAGAAAACCTTCGAGATCGAGGCATCATGCTCCGTGACTGTCGCTCGTTCGGTCTGGACGGCTGGTTTCGGATCGGGGTGAAGGCTCGAGAGGACAATGAACGGCTGTTGGCCGAAATAGATCGTTTCTTGAATCGAGAGGAGTGAGGTCCATGTCCCGCGGCGAGATCACCCTGGTCCTGGGAGGGGCCAGAAGCGGCAAGAGCCGGTATGCCCAGGAGCTTGTGTCCGAAATGGAGACAGACCACCCCGGAGCGGTGGTCTACGTCGCTACCGCCGGAATACTGGACGAGGAAATGGCCCATCGGGTGGCTCTCCATCGGGCCGATCGTCCCAGCCGGTGGACGACGCTGGAGGCCCAGGATCATGTCGCTGAGAGACTTCGGGAGCTTGAACCTCGAAGCTTGGTCCTTCTGGACTGCCTCACCATGATGATCTCAAACTCCATGCTGAGCCGGTCGGTGGACTGGGAAAAACTCTCCCGGACCGACAGAAAGATCGAGGAGAAGGCCGTCTTGGCTGAGGTGGATCGACTCGTGGGGACCATTCAAGAACGAGCGCTGAGGGCGGTTGTAGTGTCTAACCAGGTGGGGCAGGGTATCGTTCCAATCTCGGCCCTGGGACGGGCGTTTCGGGATATCTCTGGATGGGCCAACCAGCATCTTGCCCGAGATGCCCATAGAGTGTACCTGCTCACAGCCGGAATACCTCAGCTCATCAAGGGAGGACGGTGATGGACCGTTTTTTTCTGATCCTGTCCTACATGACCTGTCTCCCCGTTCCGCTGAAGCGGATCATGACCGAGGAGGACCTGGGGCACGGAACCCGATGGTTTCCCGTGGCCGGTGCCGTGATCGGAGCCGGGCTTTGTCTCGTCGTTATACTGGCGGAGTCTCTTTGGACACCAGTTGTGGCGGGAATCGCGGCGGTTTCCTTCTGGGCGTTTATCACTCGGGGGCTTCATCTGGACGGTGTTGCCGACATCTTTGATGCCTTGGGGGGCGGTGCAACCAGGGATCGAGCACTGGAAATCCTCAAGGACAGCCGGATCGGGGCCTTTGGGGCCATAGCCCTGTTCTGCCTTTTAGGGATCAAATGGGCCGTGATTGTGTCCTTGAATCGGGAAGCTCTGGCGTGGCTTTTTGTCGCCCCCATCGTCGCTCGCTGGTCCGTGGTTTTGGCGATTTTTTGGTTCCCTCCGGCCCGGCCTGACGGCATGGGACGGCGATTCACCGCTGCCTGTGGTCGTCTTGAGGTGCTTGTGGCTTCAACTCTCGCCGCCGCCTTTGTCTTTCCCCTTATGGGCTTAAACGGCCTTATCCCCTTTGGGGTATCGGCCCTCGGGATGGCTCTTGTGGGGTGGCGGCTGAACGCCGTTCTGGGAGGGCTCACGGGTGACTGCTATGGATGTATTGGCGAGTTGGTTGAGGTGGCGGTTCTTCTCGTGGGGATCGCTATATGATCGCTCAAAAACAAATGTGGGACGTCTGGGAGAGGGGGCGCTCAGAAATTTAACGGCTATGGGTGAAAGTGCTTGATCACGATCCCTCGTATCTTGGAAAAGGGGATCTTCCCTATTTGTTCTGAGCTGATCCCTGATGGGTTGATACTCTCTGCCCACAAAACCCCGGTGGGCCTGTGGACGCGGACAATTCTCTTGAGGATCGTTCCGTATGAAGAGCTTTCAAAGACGCCTATGCGGTTTTTCTGCAACAGGAAGAAGCAAAAAGGGTATTTCAGTATCATCACGTAGTCTTGAGACGAGATAGAGGGGGACATGCTGTCCCCCTCTATCTTTATCAGCTCTATCATTACACCTTTCGATACACGATATCCAGCCCGGGAGCGTACGGAGCTTTTGCGACAACGGTCTCCTCTCCCTTTATCTTCCAGAAGATCTCTGCAAAACGATTGAGCTCCGCCACAAGCTTGAGAGCACTGTCTCTATCTACTTTCTGTCTGCATGTGGAGCCCAGCATCATGATGGAGTGGGTGAGCTCGTGGAGCTCAGGGAACTTCTCAATATGAGCAGGCTTGATAAAGTCTCCCCATATGATGCGAATCTCGTGCTTCGCTTTCTCAGCATGTTCCTCTTTTATGGCAATGTAGCGAGACATAGAATTAGCGTGCTGGGCGGTCCCTTTGTTTTCGTCGTTTTCATGCTCCAGAAGCAGGTCCGTCATACGGACGACAGTTAAAGCGGCGATTTGCGCTGTGATAGGGTCGTAGATACCACAGGGGATATCGCAATGTGCCTTGGCGGTGGAGAAGGGGAAACGGCTATCTAAAGCCTTGATAAGATTATACACAATAACATCTCCTTTTTATTTTAAATAAAATCTTTATAAAATAATATAGCATATTTTCTCCTCAAAAACAAGAAGTATGCTCGAAGTTGTTACGTAACATAAATAGGATAGCATGGTAACTTCCATTCCTGGGTCCAAGTAGAGAGGCTTTTTCTACCTGTATGCCGAAAAAAACCGAGGTAGACGACAAAGATGTGTATGAGCGGTACACTATGAAGACGAAGCAGAAATTCAGTCTTTACCACCGTAGAGTGTGCTCTGGTCGGAGATATGGCTAGGGGAAGCAGGCTGACGGGGAACACGGTGAGCACAGCTATAGGTTTCATAAACGAACAGATAGTGCCGCTATCGTCGATCATCTGCTCGGAATTTGTCGTCTATGCCAAGCTTTTGTTAGCGGTTACAACCTGGACTGGACCATAGTCTTTTCTCTGATAATTTTGCTCTCTAATTAGCAAGAAACTTTGTGCTATGTGTTCAATGGTTGTGAGGGATTGATGAGACTTGTCAATGATACAACTCTGGTCTCAAAAGCAAAATACGGGGGATAGTGTAGTGCCGTTAGACGTGGTGACTTATCGAAGTGTTGCCTCTATCGAAAGAGAAATACACCGACTGATCGGGAGGGGAGATCGGCCTGTGGCTTTTATCGTGCCGGGATCGGCCGATCGGGAGTGGCTTAAGGACATGCTGGTTGATCAATCTGCCATGGGATTTGAACCCTTTCGGATCTGGCGGTGGGACGATCTGTATCGGGAGATGTGCGCCGCTGTCGGATGTTCCGGGCTGGTCCAGATCGATCCGCCTGACCACTGGTTGGCTTTGTCGGCTCTGACCGGGAAAGTGGTACGAGATGAGGGTGACCGCCTTCCTCCAGGAGTAAGGCAAGCGGGGTTTATCCATACTCTGGGGGTGATAGTTCGAGAGCTTATCCGTGAGGAGGTTCTACCGGAGGCTCTCACGGATTGGCGAGACGGGGATGACGTTCGGGGGCTCGATGATCCTGTCGAGCTTCTGGCTCACCTGTACCGTGGGTATCGGGATTTGCTCGCGGAACGAGGGCTTATGGACAGCGCTGGGGTCTCAAGCGAGATCACTGCCTTGCTGAAAGGCCACAGCCAAGCTGCTCGGTGGCTGAGATCCCGCCTGACGGTTCTCGTCGGTTTCTACAGTTTTACCCACTCTCAGCTCGCTATGGTCCGAGCCATGGTGGGCTGTGGCGTCGAGGTCGTTCTTTTCTCCCCCGAGGCTGGGATGGACCGGGAGTACGGTGCTCCGGCACAGCTTGAGGGTGCCATGATGCGCCGTCTGACCGACGGAGTTCCTGGAGCTTTCCGATTTGTGGGTGGCGATGGTCGTCATGAACTGGAGACCGTGGTTCGGAACCTGGTTTTGTGGTCCAACAGTATGGGGCCCTTGGTCGATTTGGGCGTCTTTCCGGGATGGGCAAATCTGGGGATGGTCGTCCAGAGACCATCTGTGGATCTTGCTGTGGAGGTGCTGGCTCGATATGGTGTGCCTTTTCACCGGTCTCAGGGCCGATCAGTGATCGAGACTGCCCTGTGGACCACGGTACGCCGTATCTGGGAGTGCCACCGGGACGGATGGCAGCCCGAGCCCACGGCCGAGCTTTTGTGTTTGCCATGGATCGCTCCGGGAGGGGACGAGCGAGCCTTTGTCATGGCCTCGCCCAGAGGACTCAAGGCCTGGCGCCGATGCCTGAAGGATGATCCAGTATGCCTGAATGCTCTGGAATCTCTGGTGGCCTTTGCTGAGACCCTGTCCAGGGGTGGAACGGCCCGGGAACTGCTGGAGGCTTTAGAACGGCTCGTGAACGGAGATTTAAAATGGCAGCATACTCTGTCTTGTCAGGTTTCGGAACGTCCCGATCTGGACAGGGTTGTTCTGGAGATGGGCTCCGCCATTCGGGAGCTGGAGAGGAAACTGGTTCGTATCGTTCAGGTCCAGGCCGATCTGGGCGAAGCCGGTTCCGTGAGGCTTCAGGGAAGCGATGTCATGGCTTTTCTGTCCGCCTGGGCTGAAAGTGCCGTGGTCTGGCCCGAGCCCCGTCGTCGGGGGGCTCTCAGCCTCTATGGGGGTACCCCTCCGGTATTGGCTCATCACCCCGTATGGGTTTTCTGTCAGGTTACGGCCCGCTCCTGGCCTGGGGCACTGACTGAATCGCCGCTTTTGGGAGAGAGAGAGAAGGAACTGCTCCACGAGACTAATCTTCGGGGAGGTGAGCTGGATCATACTCACCTGCCTCTTTTGTCGGAACGGCGGGCCCAGCGAGAGGTCCTCTTCCGCCGCCTTTTGGCCTGCGGTGACCAAGCCGTGATCGTCTCCCGGCCGTCGGTGGATGCTTTTGGGCGTCCCCTTGCCGAGAGTGTCTTTCTCCATAGGGCCCTGGAGGACCGGTGGATCGTAAATAAAGGTGTCCAGGATCGTTCTTCCGGTCAGGTGCTCCCTCGGTGGACCGAGCCAGCGGTCTGCCCGGCGGAGATTCAGGAGCCGCCTGCGGGAATGGTCCGCCGGCGGCCGGATCGCATCATTCCCCAGACTCCTTTCAGGGCTGTCGTCGGAACCCTGCGCTTGAGCTCTCTGGACGAGTTTGGAGCCTGTCCCTTTCGATATCGCTGTTCTCAGGTATGGGGCCTTCGAGAGCCTGATCGTCCGGGATATAACCCGCTTCTGGCAGGAACGGCGCTCCATCGACTGTGGGAGGAGCTGTGGACCGCCTATCTTGCATGTCCGGGGGACGGTCTTGTTCAAAGGGTTCCCGAGCTGTGGGAGGTCGTCCTGGAGAGGTCGTACAGGAGTCTGCTGAAGGCCCCTGATCTGTCTCGTAGGCGAGATGCTCTGCTGGCTGACGTTATCGAGACCGTGCGTTTTGTGGAGGGACTTGAGGACAACGGACTTCGGGAACACCGAGTGGCGTCTTTTTGCGAAATGGCCCTGCCCGATCTGGTGATCGACGGCGTGACCTGTGCCGGGGTGGCTGACCGGGTGGACCTCATGGATGACGGTTCGGTGCTCCTGTGGGATTATAAGCTGAGATCCGCGACGGGGTATGGGCGATCCATGCAGCTGGCGGCCTACGGGCTTTCCCTGAACCTCGGTCGGGATCGGCTTCCCTTCTCGTTTTCCCGCGTTGGGGGGTATGGTTTTATCGGGCATCGTGACCACACGGTGGTGGGGGCCGCCCAGGGAGATCTGAAGTCCCTCGTTGGCCTGTCGCCCAAGAGCCGAGTTGATCCGGTTGAGCGAATCAACTCGGCCCGGGAGCTCGTTGAGGCCGCTGTTCGGGCCATGAACTCCGGTCTGTTTCCCCCCAACTACGACAACGATGGAACCTGTCGAGGATGTCCCTACGTGGGGTTGTGCAGGCGATCGGAGCTCCACGGCGGAAAAGAGGATGAGGAGGATGACGGCCATGACCGTTCATGACGGGGACCTGGCGGCGCTCAGGGAGATTCTCGAATCTGTGACCCTGCCGGCCCAGAGGAAGGCCGTCGTAGCTCAGGATCCATTGGTCGTGGTTGGGGCCGGGGCGGGGACGGGAAAGACCTGGACCCTCGCCTGGCGGTTTGTCTGGGCCGTTATTACGGGTCGTGCCAGGGTCCAGGAGATCCTTACCCTCACATTCACCGAGAAGGCTGCCACCGAGATGCAGGGGCGGATTCGCTCTCTCATGGAGTCTCTGTTGGGAATGACAGAACTGCCCCGGTCGATTGTCCCCCTTCTGAAAGACGGCCTGGAGCACCTGGACGAAGGGTATATCTCGACAATCCACGCTTTTGCCTCCCGAGTTATAGGGGAGTCCGGCCTCTCTCTGGACATGGATCCGGCCAGCCGGGTGGCCTCGTCCCCCGAGGAGGACATTTTCTGGGAACGGATGACCGACGTTTTAGACCGATTGGACTTCTTCTGGATTGGACAGATGCTGGCTGGCGACGAGAGAGCTTGGGCTCTGGACCTGATGAATCGACCGACCGTAGCCGATCTCTTGGGTGGATACAGTCCCAAGGCTGTGACCGAGTTCGCTCGAGGGCTTATGGGACTCTGCTCCAGTAGGGGAGAGGGACCCCATGACCTGGTGGAGTGGGCCGAGAATCTGGATGAACGCCACGAGGCCATCACCGCCGCCGTGCTCTCGACTGCCATTCAGGGATGGAGGGAGCTTCACGAGTTGTGGCTTGGCTCTGGGGGGATTTTGAGCGGTCTGACCCTGGATGGTACTCAGTTTGCTGGGAGACTGGCTCTTCTGCAAGATCGCTGGAGCGGCGACCTTGCAGAGGATCAATACGTGTCTTGTATCCAGGAACTTCGGGAGGCTATCAAAGGAGCGAGGGGCAAGCTGGCCGATGTCGTGGGGTGCCTGCTTCCCGAGGGGACGGTCAAGGCTCACCGGGAAAGGCTCCTGAAGCAGGCGTTTTTGGAGCGGCTGGCGACGGACGGCTGGTCTCCCGTCGAGATGGAGTCAACAGGGCTTCTCCTTGGCCTGACGGCCCTGTGTTGGTTTTGCTGGGAGAGACGCAAAGCTGACCGAAATCTTATGGCGTTCGACGATATGATTCTCCGGGCCGGGGAGGCGTTGGCGGCAAATCGGGACTACGTCCGTCGGTTCAAAGAGGTTTTGGTGGACGAGTTCCAGGACACTAACGGCCTTCAGGATCGGCTTATCCGATCGATTACCTCAGATGGTCAGGCGAAAGTGTTCCTGGTGGGGGACCTGAAGCAGTCTATCTATCGATTTCGCCACGCCGATCTCTCTCTGTTCGGTCGGTACATCGAAAGGGCGAAGAACGGGGAGGGGCGATATATCTCCCTGGACGTGAGCTTCAGGATGGCCGATGGGCTTCTTGAGGAGATCAACCGCCTGTTCGGTTCTATCTGGCGGCGAGGGTTGGGAGCCTCGCTGCCCCATGGGTACGAGCCTTTGAGGGCCCCAAAGGAGCAAACGTGGTACGGTGAACGACAGAACGTGACGGTTCCCGCCTGGGAGAGCGTTTTGTACGTTCCTTCTCAGGAGGAGGGGACGACGGCCGAGGAAAAGAGGCTTCGGGCTGCTTCGTTGCTGGCTGCTCGTCTGAGTGCCATGGTCGGGCTCCTTACCGTCTGGGACAAGGCCCGGGGTGAGATTCGCCCCGTTCAATGGGGGGATATTGCCGTTCTGGTACGAAGCCGAACCACGTTTCCCTCGATTCAAAAGGTCCTGGGCGAGTTCTGGGGGATCCCCCTTCACATGGAGAAGAACACCGGATACTACGCCAGGACCGAGGTGCGGGACTGTGTTGCCCTTCTGCGCTCCTTGGCCGACCCTGGGGATCATCTGGCCCTGGCTGGGTTTCTGTGCTCACCCTTCTCGGGAATTCCACTGCCTCAAGCCTTGGGTTTGCTGGAGGATTCGAGAAATTCCGATCTTCCCGATCTCCTGGCTCGTCGGTATCCCGATGTGGCGTGTTCTCTCGAGCGATGGCGGCGGACTGGACGCATTCTGGGCGCCTCCAGGGTGATGGAAGGCCTGATCTCTCAGGCTCCCCTTCTGGAGGGGATCGCCGAGTGGAAGCGCTCTGGAGTGGCCGCTAACCTCCGAAGGACCGTGGACATGCTGCGGGAATACGAGGCGTCCATGGGAGGAACCCTCTCCGGTGCCTCGTCGTGGCTGGGCGATGCTCTGAGACGACGAGCCAAGGGGGATGAGGCGGAGGCGGTAAGTGACGATAACGTGGTTCGGGTGATGACGGTCCACGCTGCCAAAGGACTTGAGTTCCCCGTCGTTGTCCTGGCTGGGTGCGACTCCGTGAGCCGCAATCGAGGCAGGACCGTTCAGCCCTCGGCCTATCTGGGAGCTGCCTTATCCAGGGATATGAGAGGAGAAGAGACCCTGGGTCGTCAGGTTCACGGCTTTCTGGAAGAACGGGCGGAGATGGAGGAGGCTCAGCGTCTCTTCTACGTTGCCTGCACCAGGGCACGGGACTGCCTCATACTAAATGGTGTCGACGACCCCGTCGAGGGATCCTGGTTATCCATGGTTGAGGAGCTGAATCGACCTCCAGCGGCAGAAATACCGGGGGGAGTGGGCCCTTGTAGGGACCGTCCTTCTCTTCCTGATCAAGGGCCGATTGTCGGGATGCCCGTAGCTGCCCGTGGGTTGGATCGGATCAGCGCAACGTCCTGGTCCCTCTATCGCTACTGTCCTTACGGATGGCGGCTTCGATTCCGTCAGGGAATTGAACTTGTCTGGGAACAGCCCGACGGCGACGGTGATGGAGGTCCCGACATGGGGAGCCTGGCACACTGGCTTTTGGCCCGGTGGGATTTTTCGGACGATGGTCTGGAGAGACTCATGGCCCTGAACCGATCTGCTCTGCCTTCGGAGCTTCAGCCCCTCTGGGGCGATGGAGCCAGCCGAAACGTGGTTCGAGACTGGTTGAGAGCCCTCACGACCAGTCGGGAGGGACAGGAGCTTCGTCCACTTTGGGAGAGTCGCTCTCTTAAAAGGGAGGTCCCCTTCCGGGTGAGCCTTCCAGGCGGTCCTCTGCTGGTGGGAGCCGTGGACGTCATGTGGCTGACCGATGGTGGCTGGGTCGTTCGAGATTACAAGAGTACCGCCGAGGGAGGAGCTCCCGAGGGGTTATACGAGGACCAGCTGCGTTTTTACGGTCTGGCCGTGTGGCTGGCCTCCGGACGGAATGTTGCCTCCATGGCTCTTTGGCATCTCAGGAACAAGTGTCGTCTGGATGTCGTGACCCTGGGTCCCTACAGGAGTTGGGATCATCTGTCCGAGACCGTGACTGTCGATGCTCTTGCTGCGGCCTCCGGTCCTTGGGAGCCTCGACTTGATCGGTGTGATCGGTGTCCCTTCGCCGGACAGTGTGATCGGGGGAGGAGATAGGACGATGGAAGGCCGCTATCTCTCTGGTGTATTTGGTATCGAATAAAAATAATTGCCTGTCTGTTTTTGAGGCGTAAGATGTTTTAGGTGTAAGGGGGTGGTGTTCATAGTTGACGTGTTGAAAAAATACTGGGGAAAGGCTGATGGTTTTTCATGGCATTCTCTGGTAGCTCATTCTTTAGATGTTGCGATGGTCGGGAAACGGTGGCTGGAACTGAGTTCATCCATGAGTCGGTGTGTGCTCTGCGGTTCTCAGGAGGCTGTTGAGTGGATTCTCTATTTTCTCTATCTTCACGATCTGGGCAAGGCTGATCTCCGTTTTCAGCTCAAAAGGAAGGATCTCATGAATCACATCTGGTCATACGACGAAATGATCGGTGTAGAAAAAGTCGTCCAAGATGGGCCATACTCTCACGGAGCTGCTGGTCTTCGTCTGTTCGATAATGATCGAAAGATGGGAGATTTTGCCGATTCCCTTCATTCCTGGATGAAGGCTGTTTGTGCTCATCATGGTGCTATGCCGGAGGAAAGGGTTCGGGTTGCACGGTATGGCACTCCTGAATGGGAGGAGCGTGATTGTTGTGCTCGTTCCCAGATGATAACCTTGGGGAAGGATCTCTTTTTAGACGGTATCTCTTCGGATTTTCCTCCTGAAAAAGAGCCACCAGATACCCTGTATGGCTTTTGTTCCGTCTGTGATTGGATTGGCTCCAATAGCCTGTGGTTCCCCCATGATCATGACAACCTGGACGAGCCGTCAGTCGGCGGTATTGAGAACTATATGGGGGACCGACTAAACAGAGCAGAGTATGCTTTGAGAGAATGTGGTTTGATCAGTATGAAATCAGGCATCCACGGTATGGCCGGACTGTATCATGATTGGACTCCAAGAGGGATCCAGACGTTTCAGGTATCGCCGCCAGAGGCATCGGCTCCTTTATTAGCCGTTATGGAAGCTCCGACCGGTTCAGGTAAGACTGAGGCCGCTTTGAGTTTGGCTTCTCAGTGGTTGGCTGAGGATCGAGCCGATTCAATTATTTTTGCTCTCCCAACTCAGGCCACGGCCAACGCGATGTTCGATCGGCTTCAACGTGTAGCGACACGCCTTTTTCCAGAGTCTCCAAACGTGATTTTGGCGCATGGGAGATCACGTTTTAATCGTGGTTTCCAGGGCCTTGTTGATCGAGGAGCGAACAGACGCTCATCAGACGATGGTTTGGCTCAGTGTTCTCGATGGCTGGCTTCCGGTAAAAAAAAGGCGCTGCTCGGACAGGTGGGAATTTGCACGTTGGATCAGGTTCTCTTGAGCGTGCTCCCCGTGAGGCATGGATTTGTTCGCTCTTTGGGTATCGCCCGAAGTGTGCTGATCGTTGATGAAGTTCATGCGTACGACAGCTACATGAACGGCCTTATGGACGAGGTCTTGAGCGCTCAGAGAAAGGCTGGGGGGTGCGTCATTTTGCTCTCGGCTACTTTACAGTCCCAGAGGTTACAAAGCCTGATCCGTCTTTGGAACGGCGGAGACGTGCACTTTTCTGCTTCGGCACCCTACCCGCTGGTGACATTTGCCCAGTCGACTTCCACGTATTACCTTGAGCCCGATGACCGACCTCCCAAAAAGACTGTGCGGGTTGAAACCGTCTCGTCTGCTGATGCTCTACCCGATCAAGCTATTCTCGAACGTATCTGTCAGGAAGCTAAAGGCGGCAAGGTCGTGGCCGTGATATGCAATGTAGTTGATCATGCCCAAAAAATATGGGGCCAAATTAAGAGGATGGTTCCAGAGTCCGTTTTGCTTGACATCTTTCATGCTCGATATGCTTTTGAGGATCGTGCATCTATCGAATCCCATGTTATGCGGCGGTATGGCCCTGAACGAGAGGCTGCTCAGGGGGCTATCCTAGTGGCTACGCAAGTTGTCGAGCAGAGCCTGGATCTGGACTTTGATCTTATGATTACCCAGCTATCTCCTGTAGATCTTCTCTTTCAGCGTATTGGCCGGCTCCATCGCCACGAGAAACTGCACCAGGGAGACGAGCTTCCCTCGGTTATCGTTCTCGCTCCTGAAGGTGATGAGTTTGGTCTCCACGGGGTGGTATATAAAAACGATGCATTGCTGTGGCGGACGAGAGCTTTGTTGCAAAATGTTTCGTCTATCACGTTTCCCGATGCGTACAGAACGTGGATTGAGGCCGTGTACGGTGATGGTCTTAGCGGAGAGCCAAAAGATATTACCCGGGAACATGAAGAATGGCAGCTTGATCAGGAGGGACGTTCGTTGGCAGCTCACGGAATCGCACAATCGGCGGTGGACCTGTCCGATACCGATCCAAGGGTTGCTTTGATGACCAGAGATGGAGAGATGGCTGTCACTGTCCTGCCCTATGATGGGAAGACCGATACTCTGTTGGATAAAGAGAGAACTCCACTGGCAAGCGTAGCCGAAAATCCCTCCTCTTTTGAAGTCGTGCACCTTCAGACGATATCAGTCCCGTCTGGGTGGGGGAAACTTTTGAACGGTCTTAAGAAAGAAGAGGGGATTTTCTTCTTACCTGTGGTTTACGGCGAAGAAGGGTGGAGTGTCGATAGCCCTATGAGCTTACGCTACACGGCTGAGGCCGGTCTTGAAAGGGTGTGAGTGCAGTTATGAATTTGTTGAGAGATCGATGGATCCCCGTCACCGATGGTGTAGACGTCTCTCAAATTTCCCTTGAGGAACTTCTTTGCACCGATCGAAGCTACAGGGTTTCTCACCGAAGGGACGATATGGAGATGGCGGCGCTGCAGCTTGTTATCTGTCTGACTCAGACAATCTTGACTCCAAAAGACGACGATGAGTTGATCGAACGTTTGATGACCCCTATGGAGAAAAATGTGTATCGTCTGGCCGCCGACGAAAAGGCGGACTGGTTTGACCTGGAGCACGAGCGAACTCCCTTTATGCAGGACAGAAGAGTTCTGGACTACATGAAAGGTAAAAATAAGAGCCTGGATGACGAGAAGACTGGCATCGCAAAACTCTTTCCCGGCCTTCCTGAAGGTAAGGGGTCTGGGTGTCTCTTCAACGGGACGGACGACATTCGATGCCTGTGTCCTTCCTGTGTCGCTTTGGCTCTCTTTAACCAGGCGACGGGAGCACCCTCTTTTGGGGGTGGCTTTAAAGACCCGCTGAGAAAAGCTACCCCTATAACGACGCTGGTGTACGATAACGATATAAGACGGATGATATGGAAGAACGTCCTACCAGAAGACTTTATTTCAAAACGCTTCCCTGATCCTTCGAAGAGTTCAAACATCCCAAACTGGGTGGAACAAGTTCAGGAGAAGGCTAGGATCTATACAGCCCAGATCGGTTTTATTCGTGGCTTGTTCTGGCAACCTGCCAGCGTTTTTGTCGAGTGGTCGGATGGGGTGAATCGATGTGATGGATGTGGCTGTACTTCGGAGCGTATGGCTTTGTCGTTTTGGAAGAGAAAATTCACGTATGATTTGGATGGAGATACATGGCCCCATCCCCATGGCGCAAGGCGCCTGAACAACAAAGGAGAGTTTGTCTCCGTTACATTTAGTGGAACAATTCCTTTATGGGCTCGTTTCTCCGATATTTTCCGTCTGGACAGTGAGGATCATCAGCCTGCGTTTGTTCTGGAACACTACAGAGATATTGTCCCGGGGAAAAGGCTGACGCTCAGCGTAGGCGGCTACTCCAATAAACAGGCCTCAATCCTTGAGAGACACCACCACACAATATCCGTTGGAGCTGGATGGCCCGATCATATCGACGATATCGATGCCCGTGTGGCTATGGGGCTTGAGTACGGTGATGTCTTGGAGAAAAAAGCATTTGGCTTCGGTAAGAATATCTCTGGAGAGGGCGGAGGACTCAAGCAACAGGCCAGGATGGCGTTTTTTCAGAGAACAGAGGCGCTTATGCATGCAGCGTTGCAGAGAACTGAGTGGGATCAGGAGGTCGAATTTCGCCGTGATGTAGCACAAAAGTTGAAAATGATCTGTGAAGACGTCATGGAGGAGATCGCTCGCCCCTATACAAACAGCCCTCAAGGTATAAGGGCGTATGTCACCGCCAAAAGGACATTGCGTGCGACTTTGGATAAACTAGGTGCTTCTTTCGTGCCAAACTGAGAAAAAGAACGAGAAAGGAGGACGTTAATTTGAATAGAGCGCATGATTTTGCAGCTATAAAACTCGATTTTGAGACTTTTTCTCCGGGAGAAAAGGCCGACATTCGTCGAACAGCGCTTCCCGAAGATCTCCGGGTTCGAGGGGCCTTCTACCGTCTTTTGCCAGAGGGGGAGCGTCCGACGCCTCAGTGGCAGAGGGTGATCTTTTTCCTCCCCTGGGCGGAACACGATCCCGATGCGCCACCTTTAGGAGCTCAACTTGCGACTTCGGAGAAGAGTATCTCCGAAATTCGTATTTTTCAGCTTTTGCGTTCTGAAAATCCCCAAGATCTTCTGCATCTTAGGCGGCTATTACAACACATAAAAACGACTCTTGATTGGGGAGCTTTCGGTGAACGACTCTGGTTTTGGGGAGAATCTGTCAAGAGCCGTATCGTTGAGGAGTATTTTAGTTTTTCTCGCAGCAAAAAATAAATCGTCATATTGAAGGAGGCCTTTTTGATGGAAAACAGGTATCTGAACCTTCACGTACTCATCTCTCACAGCCCGTCGTGTCTCAACAGAGACGACATGAACATGCAAAAGTCGGCCCGGTTTGGCGGAGTTCGTCGAGTGCGCGTCTCCAGCCAGTGTCTGAAACGAGCCATTCGGAAAAGTGATCGGTATGGGGAGTTGATGGGAGAGTCGTCCACGAGGACACGATCGGACGAGGCTCTTCTTAAGCACTTGCGCAATCTCTTGCGGTTTGAAAGTTTCTCTGATGATGAGCTTAATTTGGTGATCAAAAGGTCGGGCATGCAAAATAATGTTGTGACACCGTGGATGATGGATGAAATAGAGACAATCGTTAAGGCGATTCACTCTGTCTGCCTTGAAAAGGGGATCACCGCAGTGGATTTGGGAGAGGTGGTCGAGAAGGCCTCTGCAAAGGAAAAAACAGGCAACAAAGCCTTGGATATCGCTATGGACAAAGCTGTTGAAGAGGTGCGCAAAACAGGAATCTCCTGTGCCGATATCGCTCTTGCCGGGAGAATGTGTGCATCGGGGATTTTGCCGTCAATTGAAGGAGCTCTGTCCCTTTCTCATTCTATTACGACCCATGCCATGGAAGCCGAGATCGACTGGTTTACAGCTATGGATGATCTGACTCAGGAGACAGAGGAGACGGGAGCAGGCCATTTGAATACTCAGGAATTTGGTTCAGGTGTGTTTTACCGATACGCTTCCATCAATCTGGAGCAGTTGAGCCAGAATTTGGGAGGTGACATGGAACGAACTCTCAGGATCGCCGGGGATTTTGCCGAGCTTTTAGCGACAGTGGTCCCTACCGGGAAACAGAGAAGCTTTGCCTCATATGTCTTGGCTGATCTGGTCTTTGCTGTTCGGTCAAATATGCCGATAGCTCTTCACAATGCTTTTGAAAAACCTGTTTCAGGAAAGAAAATAGAGGGGCTTATGGGGCCATCGATCAAAGCTTTGGGGCAGTATTGGAATTTGATTTACAGTGGATATGGCCTTAAAGATCGGTCTGCGGTATTTTCTCTGAGAGAAGAGACCGATCTTCGGGAGCGAGTAGATACTTTACAAGACTTGCTGGCCTGGATAAAGAAGTAACTCATCATGTCTCGATATCTGATCGTTCGCCTCCAGGGGCTTTTTCAGGCTTGGGGGAGGCACACGTTTGAGACCTATCGTCCCACAGAAGTCTTTCCCACACGATCCGGGATCACCGGTCTTCTGGGAGCGTGCCTGGGACTGAAGCGAACAGACTTCGAAGCTCTGCGTGCGTTGGATCTTTCCTATTCCTATGGCGTCAGGGTTGACGGTGAGCGAGAGGTTTTTATCGGGATATCCGATGATGGTACGCCCCAAAAGGAATGGAGGGGCTATACGTTGAGCAAACTCAATGACTTCCATACCGCTCAAAACGTCCGAACCGTCGGTGGCAGCAATCCCAAAGAAACAGAGATCACCCATCGTGAGTACCTGGAGGATCTCTGTTGTACCGTGGCGATTGCGCAGAGGGCTGAAAATGAGTATGGGCTGGATCGACTACGGGAAGCTCTTCAAAACCCGTGCTTTACTCCTTTTCTTGGTCGTCGCAGCTGCCCCTTGGCTCGCCCTCTCTTAGAGGATGATATTGATGCGGCCTCTCTGAATCACGCTCTTTTGTTGATCCCCCCAGGTTTTGGAACGATTTACAGCGAAGAACCCATGAGAGACGATTCTGTCATGATGCGGGTTCGGGATGTCCCTGTTTTCGGACGGTATCGGCAGTTCGAGACGCGGTATGTGTATGTCTCCAACGTTACGAAAGAGGAGGCTCACCATGTATCTCAGTGAATGGCGCATCCCATGGTCCTGGGACAAAAACCTGTATGAGCTTCATCGGATTCTGTGGAAGGCCTTCCCCGGTCGCCCAGCAGAGCAACGCTCCTTTGTCTTTCGATGGGAGCGACGTCAGCGGGCACTTTCGGTGATGATGCTTTCAACCGTTGCTCCCGAGATGTTTCAGGGAATGACCTGTGTTCGTTCGTCGTCTTTTGTACCGAACCTTTCACAGGGAACCTACGGTTTTATCCTGAGGGCTAATCCGATCAAGCGTCTCTCAAAAGCTCGAAACAGGGTTCCTCTGGTGGGTGAAGAGGCTTTAAAGGGATGGCTGTTGCGTAAAACTGAGAACGCCTGTCAAATGAAGGATATCCGTATTCAAGGGCGGGATACGGTCTATTTCAGGAAGGGAGCTGTCCCCGGCAAACTCGTTACGGTCGACTATGAAGGCGTCTTTCATCTGAAAGACAAAGCTGCCCTGTTAAAGTTGATGACCCATGGCATAGGGCCAGCCAAAGCCTTTGGTTGCGGCATGTTTTTAATTAGACGGGTTTGAGCCGTGACCTTTGTTTCACCTCTTCCCAAGCTGTCGCCGATTCCCATAAAAGATCGTGCGAGTATGGCTTTCGTGGAACGTGGCCTTGTGGATGTCAGGGACGGAACGTTCGTTGTCGTGGATGAACGTGGTCTCAGAACCCACATCCCTGTGGGGGGAGTCTGTTGTATCATGCTTGAACCGGGAGCACGGATATCTCACGCTGCGGTGGTGCTTGCCGCCAGAGTTGGAACGTTGTTGCTCTGGATTGGAGAGGCAGGAGTACGGTTATATGCTGCAGGTCAGCCTGGGGGTGCTCGATCTGATCGTCTCTTATACCAAGCCTCTTTGGCGTTGGATCCTGTTGCCCGGCTTCGAGTTGTTCGAAAGATGTACGAGCTTCGCTTTGGCGCTTCGTGCAATCCTAACCATTCAGTTGAACAACTTAGAGGCGTTGAAGGTGCGAGAGTGAAGGCCTTGTACGGGCAGTTGGCAAAAAAATGCGGAGTTCACTGGACTGGAAGACGCTACGATCCCAAAAATGCTTCAGCTGCTGATACGACTAATCGATGTCTCAGCTCTGCTACAGCGTGTCTTTACGGTGTTTCTGAGGCTGCGATACTGGCAGCAGGGTATTCTCCCGCCATAGGTTTTATCCATACGGGTAAACCCAGATCGTTTGTATTCGATTTGGCCGATGTGTTTAAATTTGAAACTGTGATTCCCGTGGCTTTCCGAATTGCAGGAGAGCGGCCTGATGATCCCGAAGGAAAGGTCAGACGAGCTTGTCGTGATGTTTTTCGACAGACAAAACTTTTGAAGAGGCTCGTTCCCGCTATCGACGAGATGTTGTCTGCAGGCGGTCTCTCAATGCCAGAGGCTCCTGAGGATGCTTTGGGGCCGGCTTTTAAGGAGGAGAAGGGGCTTGGCGACGTTGGTCATCGTGGTTGAAAATGCTCCTGATCGACTTCGGGGACGTTTGGGGGTGTGGCTTCTGGAAATTCGGACTGGTGTATACGTAGGGCAATACTCAAGGCGAATACGAGAATACATATGGGGAAACATTGTTCGCGGTATAGGCAGGGGCAATGCTGTATTGGCTTGGAGTGCTCCAACGGAGAGTGGTTTTGAGTTCCTCTCGATAGGAGAAAACAGGCGAGAGCCTGTCGACTGTGATGGACTTTTGCTGAGTAGATACAGCCCGGAAAGAAACTCATTTTCAAGTCTTTAGCGAACGAAAAAGTGTGTTCCCCACACACGTGGGGATGAACCGAGCTCTTAAATCTGCTAAATCACACATAGTCTGTGTTCCCCACACACGTGGGGATGAACCGCTACACCCCCATCAGCAGCGTCAGAATAATAGGTGTTCCCCACACACGTGGGGATGAACCGCAGGATGAGTACGACGGGTTGACGGCGAAGCTGTGTTCCCCACACACGTGGGGATGAACCGCGAGACTTCAAGGCGCAAATGTCCGGCAAATGGTGTTCCCCACACACGTGGGGATGAACCGAAACAAAGACAGGTGGTTACGTGTTCGATCTGGTGTTCCCCACACACGTGGGGATGAACCGCCGAAACGCCATGTCGGCCCCCTGATGAGCCGGTGTTCCCCACGAACGTGGGGGTGAACCGTTTCCTGCGATATCGCAGATACTCTTTCAAAACCTCTCGGCTCTTATCTACCAGAGGGACATTTCTGACGTTCCCCGTCTTGCCTTCAGAGACCCGGATGTCGCTTTCGATCCTGATTCGCCCCCCCCTCCCCATCAGGACATCTCCCACACACAAAGAGAGGATGTCCCCTATTTGCAAAGCTAAGTTGATACCGAAAACGAACAAGGCGTGATCTCTGAGACACGCCTCTTTGCTGGCCCTTGGTGAACGGCCTAGAATCGCTCGTTTGACCCTGTTAATCTGACGATGCCCACGGAAGGGACTCATGTTTTTCAAATCGACACCCCTTTCTTGCGAAACAGTTCTTGACAAATATAATTTACACGTGTTATTCTTGTAATAGAAAGAAGAGGCGGGGCTTTTATAGCCTCGCATGCGGAAAGGAGATACGCATGAATAGACCGGAGAAATACCGTTATCCCGCGATATTGGGGTATGATGCTCCCACGAAAAAGTATTACGTCCTCTGGCCGGACCTCCCCGGATGCACCACAACCGGCAGCGACGAAGACGAAGCACTTGAGAACGCCAGAGAAGCCATGTCTCTGCATTTATGGGGCATGGAAGATGACGGAGATGATATTCCCTCTCCTACTCCAATCCAGAGTCTTGATCTCAGTGAATACGAAGAGGAAGGGGGAACCTTTGTCGTTATACTGGTTGAGGTATGGATGCCTTCTTTCCGGGAACGTATGGAGACGAAGGCTGTCAACAGGACAGTAACCCTCCCCGGATGGATGGATCGAGAGGCAAAACAAGCTTCTTTGAACTATTCGCAGATTTTACAGGACGGCATAATGACCCGGCTCAAAGTCAGTCGAGCCGTTGTGAGACAAAAAGAGAAGAACCTGGAGATGTCTTTAAAATAACCCTGACAACTCAACCCCTCGAGTAGTCGAGGGGCTAACTTGCAGGAGTGGTATGGAGAGTGGTGGCAGGATAGTCAGGGGAACCAGACCACGCTATCATCGTACCCCACAATTCGGAAACATCAACAACGTTATAGGGCACGCTTACGACGTGGGATCTCTCGAGTGTTCCCCACGAATGTGGGGATGAACCGCTACAGTAGGGCGTCGGATAGAGGAAATCGCAAAAGAAAAAAGGGGGGGTTGCGATGATTGGCCCCACTCCTGCGTGCTTTCGCTGCAAAAGGTTTTCTGGTGAAGAACGGTTCGACACAGAAAACCGTAGAACGTTTTACTTTTGTGAGGCGTTTCCAGATGGGGAAGGCATTCCCGAGATAGTCTGGTGTGCAGGAGACAGGCATACGAGGCCCATCGAGGGAGATGGAGGTCTGCGGTTTATCCCCAAGGACGACAAGTAAAGGGGGCAGTCGTTGAGATCCTCAGGGGGGTGGAGTAGATGAGCGACAGCGTGGCTCAAGCGAGAAAGGCTATCCGTAGGTACAACGCAAGGTTCCCTGACGGTTTCCCCTCGTTCCCGCTGATGATCTCCAGTAGTCCCAAGGAGATCATCGCCATCGTTGAGGAATGCCTGGAGAAAGGGAAGGACGTTGAGGAACTGGGCTACTACACCCCTCCCGATATTGATGATTTTGACTAGCGACCTCCGTACCACACTGAAGACGACACCTTGAAGGTGCCGTCTTTTTTATTGTCCGAAAAAACTTGATGCCGTTCCACTCCCTGAGAGTGGGGCGGTTTTTTTGTAGGTTGACACACACAGAGAGGAGATGAGTGCCAGAACTGACGCTGACAACGGCTCAGGAGGTCACCCTGATGGGGGAGCTGTGGTACAACGCTCTGCCCATGGGGAGGTTCCACGATCCACGGT
>PDTB01000027.1 GCA_002748665.1 Dethiosulfovibrio peptidovorans
TGCCACTTGTTTTCCTGAGGCGCTGAAGGGTGTATGGGCCGAGGGTATAGAGGTAAACAGCATAACGAAAGGAGGAGCCGCTCCCAATCGGGGCGGCTCCTCCTCATTGTCATCACGTTGCTTCCGATTTCCACGTATGCACGGTTCCGTCCTTACTGGATTAGGATATACACGAAATTTCATCAGACGTGTCGATACTCCTTGTATGCATTGCAGGGGGCCTTACTTATTTATAGAAGCATCGAAAAGAGTTGGGGAGTTTATTGGGAATCCTTATGAGCTTGTACGCTCCTCTTCTTGACATTGTCTCGATAAAATCATACGATATTGACATTAAAAAATAAATGTTTATATATCTCTGGGGCTGGTTGCCTGTTCTGATCGACGATCATCTGGAAAGACAGTGTGCAGAGGAGGGGGTAGTGTGGAATCAAAATGGCTTTTCCCGTCGGAGGTTCAGGAACTTGAGGATCTTGTGGCGGAGGGACAAATTCTGATTCACGGAGGAGGTACGGGAATTCCCAGAAATCGGGTTCGATCCGTTCGGACAGTCGTGGACCTTTCCCGTATAGGCTGGGACCGATGCGTTCGAGATGGTGAATTCATTCGAATTGGGGCTATGTGTACCTTCAATCAGGTCGTTCGGGAGTTGGGGGAGCTTCGTCCCGGACACATATTGACCAAATCCCTGAATGCGGCGGCATCCACGGCTCTGCGAAACAGGATTACCGTGGGAGGAAGCGTGACGTTCTTTCCTGTCTGGTCCGATCTTATGGGGCCTCTTCTGGCTCTTGGAGCATCGGTGGATCTCGTTGGAACTTGCGGTGGCGTCTATCCTCTGGAGGATTTTGTCTCCAATCGGGGGCGTTTCAAAAAGACGGTGATCCGGTCGGTTCTGATTCCCGACGAAGAATGGCTCAGTTGGTATTACCGGGAGGTTCGGGTCGGCTTCGATTATCCGGGTTGTACCATTACCCTTCTTCTTCGGAAGAACGGTCGTGTTGTGGAGGATTTTCGAGGCGTCGTCGTTGGGACCAAGAACCGCTTCATGATCCTTGATCAGATCGCTCAACTCGTGAAGGACTGCCCTTGCGGTGATGTGGTCGTAGCCGGTCTCGGTGATGAACTGGATCTGGCCTTCCCCGATAAGAAGTCGGGAAGCAGCGAGTATTTTCGCCAGGTAACGGCTGTCTGGATTGAGCGTGGCCTGGCAGAGCTTCTCGAGAGATAGGGGGGGAAGATGATGGAAGGATGTTTCGTCATCAACGGTATCGAGAAAAAATGTACCTTTGAGCCCGATGCCATGCTGCTACAGGTCCTTCGGGATGGAGGACACTCGGAGGTCAAACGCGGGTGTGATACCGGTGAGTGTGGTGCCTGTGCTGTGGTTCTGAACGGGGAGTTGGTCAATTCCTGTAAGGTCTTCGCTGCATCCGTTGTGGGTGCCGAGATCGTGACTGTGCAGGGATTGGGTACGGTTCACAGGCCTCACGTGATTCAGCAGGCCTTCGTGGACGCTGGAGCCGTGCAGTGCGGATTCTGTACACCTGGCATGATCCTGGCTACGTACAGTCTTCTCTCTCAAAACCCCGATCCGTCGGATCAGGAAATCCGAAAGGCTCTGGACGGCAATAAGTGCCGATGTTCCGGATACGTGAAAATCTTTGACGCTGTCCATTTGGCTGCTGAAAGGATGAGAGACCATGGATAAAACCTTCGCATCGGTGGGACACGACGTTCAGAAGGTGGACGGGCTCTCCCTGGCCACGGGAACAGGGCGATACACCGACGATTTCGACGCTCCGGGAACGCTGCACGTGGCGGTTCTGCGTTCGCCCCATGCTCATGCGCTTATCACCGATATCGATGTCTCCCAGGCCCAGGCCTTTCCTGGCGTAGTGGATGTCCTCACATACAAAAATGCCTACGAGGACATGCCCAGGGTCGTTCACACTACTGCGGGGCAGGGATTTCCTGAGCCGTCACCCTATGATTCCTGGCTTTTCGACGACAAGGTTCGATTCGTGGGTGATCGGGTAGCAGCAGTGGCTGCCGAGACCTTGGATATCGCGAGGGAGGCCATCTCGAAGATCAGGGTTACCTACGATGTTCTCGAGCCTCTGTTCGATCCAGAGCTATCTTTAACTCCCGGGGCGCCAGTGGTTCATGATCGGGACGAGTACATGCCCATCCCGGTGCCCTACGAACCGGGTAAAAACCTGATGGCCGAGAAAATCTTCACCATTGGTGATGTGGATAAGGGGTTGGCCGAGGCTGACTTCATCCTCGATCAGGTCTACCATACCCACTATGCCCATCACTGCATGATGGAGCCGCACTCGACCTTCGTCACCTTTGATGATATTGGACGGTTGGTGGTGTACACGTCCACCAGTGTCCCCTTTCACACCAGGCGGATTCTGGCCCAGGTTCTGAGCATTCCCCTTCGCAAAATTCACGTGATCAAGCCCCGGGTTGGCGGGGCCTACGGCGGAAAGCAAGAGGTTCTACTGGAACCTCTTGCGGCCAAATTTGCCCTGCGTACCGGTCGTCCCGTCAAATTCATCTTCTCACGGGAGGAGGTCTTCATGGCTGCTCGTACGAGGCATCCCATGAGGGTTCACATTACCACCGGTCTCAAGGAGGACGGCACCATCACCGCATTGCGGATGGACGATTTGATGACCGCCGGGGCGTACGGCTCCCACGGCCTCACGGTCTTGTGTAACGCTGCCTCCAAGGTCCTTCCTCTGTTTAACAAGGTCGAGAACGTGGAGTTTATCGGACGAACCGTGTATACGAATCAGCCGGTTGGAGGCGCCTATCGGGGGTATGGGGTCACTCAGGCGACGTTCGGGTTTATGCAGCACGTCGATATAATCGCCCGTCGGACAGGTCAGGATATGTTGGAATACATAAAGAAGTGGCATATCAAGGAGGGCGAAGGCTCTCCCGTATTCGAGGCCATAGGCGAGGGGAAGGCCGGCGTTCCACAGGTTATCACCTGCTGTAAGCTGAGTGAGTGCATCGACCGAGGGGCTGAGGCTATCGGGTGGTACGAGAAACGGGATAAAAAACTCTCCGGCGGCCCCGACAAGGTTCGGGGCGTTGGAATGGCGGCGTCTATGCAGGGCTCGGGAATCCCCCTGATCGACATGGGAAGTGCCTATATGAAGCTCAACGAGGATGGCTCGTGTAACCTCCTCATGGGGGCCACAGACACCGGAACGGGGTCGGACACCATCATGTGCCAGATCGCGGCCGAAGTGTTGGGCGTTGCTCCGACCATGGTCGTGCCCTTGGCATCCGATACGGATGTAACCCCTTTTGACGATGGGGCCTACGCTTCCTCTGGTACCTACGTCTCCGGCGGTGCCGTTCGAACCTGTGCCGAGAAATTCCTGGAGAACATCCTGAAAGCGGCCTCCATGATGCTGGAGGTGCCGAGGGATCGGCTTGAGACCGCTCATGGCACCGTCTGGGATAGGGAAAATCGGGATAGCTGCACCGATTTTGGCGCTATCGCCCGATTTGCCATGTACGGCGCCGGTGAGAATCTTCACCAGATCCAGGCCTACGGATCCTATACGTCTCCCGTTTCGCCGCCGCCATTTATCGCCCAGTTCGCGGAGGTGGAGGTGGACACCAGGACCGGCGACGTCAAGGTGCTGCACTTCGTCAGCGCCGTGGACTGTGGGCACGCTCTGAATCCCCGGATGACGGAGGGACAGGTGGAGGGCGGGGTGCTCAACGGTATTGGCTATGCCCTTCGGGAGCAGTACCTCTTCGATAGCAAGGGACGTATGACCAACCCCGACTTTGGCAACTACAAGATTTTTGGATCGTTAGACGTGCCTAAAATAGATACCATACTGGTGGACTCCTACGAGGAGACCGGTCCCTTCGGAGCCAAGTCGGTCTCGGAGGTCTGCATCAACGGTCCGGCTCCGGCCATAGCCAACGCGGTCTTCGATGCCGTTGGTGTCCGAATCTTCGACCTGCCCCTGACACCGGAAAAAATCCTGGAGGCTCTGAAAAAACTGAAAAAGTGAAGGGGAGAGAGAGTCGGTGTCCGTGAGGGGAGGGGATATAGAGATGAACGAGAGGAGATACGTCGTTGGAAACGGCGTGGTGACCGACGGGATGGGGGTTTTCTACCCCGATGGGGCGCTTCTGATCGACGATGGGCACATCGTTGCTGTGGGGGCGTCGGATGAGCTGAAAAAAAAAGGGGACTCTCCGTGGGTTGATGTAGGAGGTCGCTTGATTCTACCAGGACTGACCAACATGCATCACCATCTGTATTCGTGTTTTGCTCCGGGTATCGCGCCTCATGGGAGCTCAGAGGATTTTATCGGTATTCTGAAAGAGCTGTGGTGGCCCCTGGATGCTGCGATGGACAGGGAGGCCGTGTATTGGTCTGCCCTGTGGGGGGCTTTGGATTGCTTGCGGCATGGTGTGACCACCGTCTTTGATCACCATGCATCCATGACGTTCGTCTCGGGTGCCCTGGATGCCGTCTCGGAAGGCATCGAACGAGCCGGTATTCGGGCCGTCCTTTGTCTGGAACTCTCTGATCGATTGGGACGGGATAAGCTCACTTCCCAGTTTGACGAAAACCTCCGTTTTTGGGAGTCTCATCGGAGTGATCCGATGAGACGAGGAATGTTGGGGCTTCATGCAAACTTCACTATTTCCGATGAATCCATGGCGTATATTGGAGGGCATAAGCCCAGGGACATGGCCGTTCATGTTCATTGCGGGGAAGGACGAGCCGATTACGACTATTGCAGGGCGATGGGCTATCATGGACCGGTCCATCGTCTTGAGGCTTTCGGTCTTCTCTCCTCGTCGGCGCTGTTGGCCCACTGTATCCATCTCTCTGACGAAGACCATCGTATCTTGGAAGAACTGTCCCCGGCGGTTGTGACAAACCCCGAGTCCAACGCCAACAACCAGGTGGGCAGCTTGGATCGGGGACGGATCCCCTCCTTTCTTCTTGGGACCGACGGCATGACCGGCGACATGGTGGCCTCCCTCCGGTCGGCCTTTCTCCTGGGTCGTCAGTCCCCGGATATCTGGGGAGGACTGCACAGATCGTTTTTTTCCCATCGGTACCCCTATGTTCGACGATTTTTTCCAGACCTTCGATGTTTTGAGATAGGCTCCGCCGCCGATGTGGCGGTTCTCGACTACGTCCCCACCTCGCCCATAGACGCAAACAACGTCTTGGGACACCTGGTCTTTGGAGCCAGAGGTGGAAATGCCTTTATGACCGTGGTCGGAGGGAAGATCCTCTGGCGTGATGGGGTCTTCGCCGATGAGGAGCTGAACCGCCGGGAGAGCGGAATCCTGGCTCGTTCGGCTGCTCGTCGTCTTCACGACCGTTTCGGCAGAAATCCGTGGTCGACCTACACGGAAGATGAATAACCGCATGTACATTTTAGGAGGGATTCTGTATGGCTGATCTGTCTGTGACCTTAGGCAACATGACCTTCAAAAACCCGGTTCTCCCGGCAGCTGGCCCTAACGTGATGCAACGGGCTCAGATGCTGGGCGCTGTCGATAAAGGGGCCGGCGGCATCGTGACCAAGACCATCTCCCGAGAGCCGGCGGTCTATCCTAAACCCTGCATCGCAAAGGGTCCCTGTGAAGGGTACCTCAACTGCGAGACCTGGTCGGACCGTCCATGGAGGGAGTATCTGGAGGATTACAGAGCTGTGAAGCAAACCGGTGTTCCTCTGATTTGCTCCATCGGCTATAGCCCGGAGGACGTTGCCGAACTTGGTCGAGCTCTGGAGGCCGAGGTGGGACCTCACGCCATCGAGTTCTCCACTCACTACGTGGGCAAGACTCTCGATCCTTTAAAAAAGGTGGCCGAGGCTCTGAAGGGGGCGGTCTCCTGTCCTGTCTGGATGAAGGTCTCGCCTAGTACACCGGATATTCCTGAGATGGCCAGAATTATGTCCCAGTACGTGGATGGCTTTGTGGCGGTCAACTCGGTGGGGCCAGCTCTGGATTTCGATATCGAAAAACCCAGGCCAAGGCTGGGCACGGAGGACGGTCATGGCTGGCTGTCTGGACCCGCTATCACGGGTGTGGCTCTCTACGCCGTCTATCAGATCGCCCACGTTCAGGAGAAACCGGTCATAGGGGTGGGGGGCATCCGAACTGGTGAGGATGCTGTGAAATTCATCATGGCTGGGGCCTCTCTGGTTGGGGTGTGTTCCGAGGCTATTCGTAAGGGGCCCGGTACTTATGGTCGGATTGCCTCAGGGATGTCTCAATGGATGGACGAGAAGGGGTATCGGTCCATAGACGAGATTCGAGGGCTCTACGGTCGGGCCTAGGTCGGGCATGTGTGTATTGAGGGGGGATTTTTCGTGATGAACCAGTATTCCGTCGTGGGATGCCCGGAGGTTCGAAAGGATGGCTGGGAGAAGGTCACCGGTCGGGCCCAGTATGTCGACGACATTCCACTTGATGGTTGTTGGTATGGAGGGGTCCTTCGCTCGCCGTCGGCTCGAGGGTGGCTAAAAGGTATCGAACGGGATCCAGGTTTTGACTGGTCTCGGGTCGTGGTGGTGAGTGCTGCCGATTTGCCTGGACCCAATATGGTGGCCTCCGTTCGGAACGACTGCCCTATCCTGGCTGAGGATCGGGTATCCTACGTGACCGAACCGGTGGCTCTGGTTGCCGCTCCCGATCGGGAGACTCTGAAAGCTGCTTTAGCAGCTCTGACTCCGGTGATCGAGCCTGACGGTGAGCCTGTCATCGACGTTTACGACGCGCTGAAGGGCGAGCGGCTGGTCTGGGGGCACGACAACGTGCTTCAGACCTTCGACATCGGCCGGGGTGATCTGGACGAGGGATTTGCCCAGGCTGACCTTATACTGGACGAGACGTATACGACGCAGCATCAGGAACAGGTGTACCTTGAGCCCCAGGGAGCTTTTGCCACGCCGGATCCCGACGGTCGAGGGGTCTCTGTGGATATCTCGTCTCAGTGTCCATTCTATGTCCATAACTCCGTGGTACAGGGACTGAACTTCGACCCTGATCGGGTGGTGATTCGTCAGACCGTCACCGGCGGTGGCTTTGGAGGCAAGGAGTTCTATCCGTCCCTGGTGGCCCTCCACGTGGCCATCCTGGCCCTGGCTGCGGGGCGCACGGTGAAAATGGTCTTCGATCGTCACGAGGACCTCGCAGCTACGTCCAAGCGTCATCCGTCGGTGACCAGGATCCGTGCGGGGTTCCTGAAGGACGGAACGCTTACCGCTATCGACGTGGATTTTATCCTGAACGGAGGTGCTACCACCACTCTGAGCGTTGTGGTCCTTCAGCGGGGGGTACTTCACGCCACCAGCTGTTATCGAGTACCCAACGTTCGGGTTCTGGGGCGGGCCGTTGCCACGAACCTTCCGCCCAGCGGCGCGTATAGGGGATTCGGCGTACCTCAATCCCTGTTTGCCATGGAACGCCACATGGACCTCGCTGCCGGGAGACTGGGCATGGATCCCGTGGCTATCCGTAGGAAAAACCTGTTGACGGTGGGTGACCTCCTGCCCTGTGGTCAGGTGCTCGACCAAGTGGCCGCTGAGACCGTATTGGATCGGGCTCTGGAGAGGTCAGAATATTATGAGAAGGTCGAGCGGTATAGCCGAGAGAACGAGCAAGGTGGACAGATCCTGAAAGGCATAGGCTTGTCTTTGTTCCTCCACGGAGGAGGGTTCACCGGATCGGGGGAGGACCATATTTTAGGTAAGACAAAAGTGGTCTTCGTGCCTGGTCGGACGTCCGAAGAGGGACGGCTGGAGCTTCGGATCAGTAATACCGAGATGGGACAGGGGGCGGCCACTGTGCTGTCTCAGATCGTGGCCCAGGGGCTTCAGGTGCCTCTGAACAGGGTCGACTATCTCGCCCCCGATACGTCTAAAGCATCCGACAGTGGTCCCACCGTGGCATCTCGGACTACGGTGGTTGTCGGTGCTATCCTTACCCGATCCGCCAGGGACATGCTGGACAAACTGTCGGGCTATGTATCGGAGAAACTGGGCTCTGATCCATCATATGGGGAGGGAGTGTTCCGTGTTGGCGATAGATGTCTGACTTTCTGGGAGGTCGCTCATGGCTATGCCGAAGAGAAAGGCGAGCTTGTGGGATGGGGCGAGTACGTCTCCACTGGCAGCCACTGGGACGACGATACCAGTACAGGAGATGCCTACCCGTCCTACTCCTGGGCCTGCGACGTTGTGGAGGTCGAGGTGAATCGGGATACCCTGGAGGTCGTTCCCACCGATCTGTGCGCGGTGGTTGATATAGGGACGGTGATCAATCCGATCCTGGCTGAGGGGCAGTTCGAAGGAGGGTCCCTTCAGGCTCTGGGGTACGGATGGATTGAGGATATGGCAGTCAAGGGCGACCGAATCGATGCTGGTTCCCTGAGCAAATACCTGATTCCTACAACGATGGATTCCCCTCGTTTCGACGTGGAGTTTGTCGAAATTCCCTACTCTCACGGACCATATGGAGCCAAGGGATTGGGGGAACTTCCACATGACGGAGGAGCTCCTGCTCTGGCCGCTGCTATCGGCCATGCTCTGGACGTGTTCCCCTTGGATATTCCCGTTACCCCGGAGAGGATGACGTCTATGTTGGCCGCAAAGGAGGAACGGCTATGAAGCTCACCGTCCATATCAATGGAGATCCATTTGAGATTGAGGCCCGACCTCTGGACCGTCTTCTGGACATCCTTCGGCGATACAGGGGCCTGACCGGAACCAAGGAAGGATGTGGAGAGGGAGAGTGCGGCGCCTGTGCCGTGATTCTGGACGGCCTTTTGGTAAATGCCTGCATGGTTCCGGCTGTGGAACTTCATGGGAGCCGGGTCGTCACCGTGGAGGGGTTGAAAGGCAAGGACGATCCCCTTCAACGGGCTTTTGTGGAACTGGGAGCCGTCCAGTGCGGTTTCTGTATTCCCGGCATGGTGATGGCGTCTCGGGCGCTTCTGGCCCGTCACCCTCATCCGACCAGAGAGCAGATCAAACAGGGGCTGGCTGGCAACCTCTGCCGGTGTACCGGATACGAGAAGATCATCAAAGCCGTCACCCAGGCGGCGGATGAGGGCTATGGTGAGATCGCCAGGGCGGACCTGGCCGACCTGGATCTGGTTCGGCCTGAGTTTTCTGCGATTCTCTCATCTGATGAGCGAGATCGTGTGTTTCTGCCCTACGAGGTGAACGATGCCTGCGAGGTGTTGGATCGTTTCGACGACGTGTATATGGTGGCTGGCACCACGGACATGTATCCCGACCTGAAAAAAGGTACCAAAGCCCCCGAGCGGATTATGGACCTGACCCATCTGTGTGACCTGAAAAAAATCGAACGTTTGGGGAGGGGGGCCGTCATCGTAGGGAGTGGGGTCACCACCCAGAGACTGGCCGATCATCCCCTGATCCGGCAGTACTTTCCCGCTCTTCAGTCGGCTGCCGATCAGTCGGCTGCCATTGCGATCAAGAACAAGGCCACGATGGGCGGTAACCTCATGACGGCATCTCCCGCTGCTGATATGCCGCCGGTTCTCCTCATGCTTGGGGCTACGGTAGTCTTTCGGAGTCTCCGCGGTCGAAGGAAAGTCCCTATGGATTCCTTCTTCAAGGGATATCGAACAACCGACCGTCGTTCCGACGAACTTCTGGAATCGGTGATCATCCCGATCCCGGAACCAGGCACGTCGCAGGCGTTCTTCAAGAGGGGTTCCAGAAAGTCTCTGACGATCTCCCGGGTCAACGTGGCCTGTTCCGCCAGATTAGAAGGCGGTGTTGTTCGTGATTTCAGAGGGGTTGCCGGCACCATGTCGGTGTTGCCAACTCTCCTGGATCCGGTCTCCGACCTTCTGGAGGGAAAGGCTTTGACCGACAGGTGTATCGAGATGGCACGGGAGACCACACGGGACGTCGTCCATCCCAGAACCTCGAAGGAATATCGCAAGAACGTAACGGGCAACATGGTGGCTCGTTTTCTGAGCGATCTCAATCGATCCTACAGCTGAGGAGGTGACCGACGTGAGCGTTGACAGGATTTTTAATCGTATGCTGGACGTTATCGAGAGGGACATCGTTCCTCTCACCAGGACTGGTGTGACCGAAGGCCACAAAGTCTTTGGTGCTGCGGTTCTCTTGAAGAAAGACCTGTCCCTGGTTGTGGCCGGGACGAACCACGAGCTTCAATGCCCTTTGTGGCACGGCGAGGTGTACACCATTAAGAGTTTCTACGAGATGGCCGAGCGTCCTGACCCGAGTGAGTGCCTTTTTCTCTCCACTCACGAACCCTGTTCCATGTGCCTGTCGTCCATCGCCTGGGCTGGTTTTCCTGAGTTCTACTTCCTCTTCAGCTATGAGGACACCAAGGATGCCTTCGACATCCCTCATGACATCAAGATGCTGCGGGAGGTTTTTGACTGCCGGGCGCCGTCACGCTCTAATTCCTTCTACACATCCCATCCCTTGGTTGAGATGATCGATGGCCTTCAGGAGCCCGAATCAGGTCGACGACGGATCGATGCCATTCAGGAGGAATACGACCGACTTTCAGCGATCTATCAGGCTTCCAAAGAGAGCAACTCCATTCCTCTGAAGTGATGAGATGAAGTCAATCAGCACATGACATATTGGTACATTTTTCAAGGAACCGTCCATCAATTCAGAGGGCGGTTCCTTGTTTAGGGGCAGAGCTTTATAGGTGGCATAGCTGTAGAAGTCGATGTATAATTTCCTGATAACGCTTGTGGGGCTCGGCCTTTGTCGTCCCCAAAGGATAGAAAAGAGGAGGGACTGGTATGGCCGAGAGCATCAAGGCTCCCAGGGGAGTTCGGGATATCCTTCCCGAGGATTCGTGGAAGTGGGGACACGTTCTCGCTGTGACCCAGAAGATGGCTGAACTGTACGCCTACAGGGAAATTCACCTTCCTGTGTTCGAACACACCGAGCTCTTCGCCCGGGGGATCGGCGAGGCCACGGACGTGGTTGAGAAGGAGATGTACACCTTTACCGATAAGGGGGGGCGAAGCATAACACTTCGTCCTGAGCTGACGGCGTCCATGGTCCGAAGCTATCTTGAACACTCCATGTCCGGTGGGCGTCAGCCGGTAAAACTCTGGGGAGTCGGTCCCATGTTCCGATATGAGCGGCCTCAGAAGGGGCGATATCGTCAGTTCTGGCAGCTCGATTTCGAGTCTCTGGGATCGGAAAATGCCCTGGTGGACGTAGACACCATCATGACCGCCGTGGAACTCTTCCGAACCTTGGGGATGTCCAACCTGGAGGTCGTGCTCAACTCGGTGGGATGTCCCGTCTGTCGGCCAGCTTATCGAAAGACCCTGACGGAGTTCATAGGGGATCACAGGGGCGATCTGTGTCCCACCTGCGAAAATAGATTCAACCGAAACCCTCTGAGAATTCTGGACTGTAAGGACGAGAAATGCAAAAGGATCACCGATGAGGCACCGGCTATCTTCGAATCCCTCTGTGAAAGCTGCTCCCGGCATTTCGAGGCCGTGACGTCCGGTCTTGACGACCTTGGGGTGGCTTACCATATCGATAAGCGACTGGTTCGGGGGCTTGATTACTACACCAAGACGGCCTTTGAGGTTCAGTCCGGGGACTTAGGGGCTCAGAACGCCGTGTGCGGCGGTGGCCGTTACGACAACCTGGCCGAGGCCATCGGTGGTCCCCACGTTCCAGGGGTCGGATTTGCCGCTGGGTTGGATCGTATCGTTCTGACCATGGAACAGCAGAACTGTTCTTTCGGCCGGGAACCGATGCCTCAGGCCTACGTGATCTGTGCCGATGAGACGGCTCGCCCAGAGGCGCTGGAGCTTTTATACGCATTGAGGCGAGCTGGTGTGTCTGCCGACATGGACTACATGGGCAAAAGCTTGAAGGCGCAGTTCAAAGCGGCGGGCAGCGGATCGTCTGTGGCTTGTGTTTTCGGAGGAAACGAGGTCTCCAAGGGGATCGTTACGTTGAAAAATCTCATGACATCGGAACAGATAGAGGCACCCAGGGATCAGGCTGTTGCTCAGGTGATGGCCGTCATTGATCGATAAAGATGTCGATTTGAGTATAGATGAATAATAAGGCGGGATGACGTTCATTATGGAGACGGGGATTTTTTCAAAAGAGTGGAAACGGTCGGTTCGATGTGGAGAGATTCGAGAGGAACATCAGAGACAGACCGTCACCGTAAACGGATGGGTCCGGAAACGCCGTGACCTGGGTGGGATCATCTTCATCGAGGTGTGGGACGCCACGGGAGAGGTTCAAGTCGTGTTCAACCCCGATCGTTGTCCTCAGGCGCATGATCGTGCCAAGGATCTTCGGAGTGAGTTCGTCGTTGCGGTGACGGGATCGGTACAGAGTCGTCCGGAGGGAACCGAAAACGACCAGATGGACACGGGCCACTGGGAGCTTCTGGCGGATGACTTCGTTCTCCTGGCTCCCTCGTGCCCTCTTCCCTTTGAGGTGGGAGATGAGACCTCAAAAGTGGACGAAAACCTGCGGCTGAGCCATCGGTATCTTGACCTTCGAAGGAACGCCATGCAGCGAAACCTCCGGATCCGGCACGATGTGGCTCGATACACTCGAGACTTCCTGAGTGATCGGGAATTCTGTGAGGTGGAGACTCCCATACTCACCAAGTCCACGCCGGAGGGTGCCCGGGACTATCTGGTGCCCAGTCGGGTAAATCCCGGGACTTTCTTTGCCCTGCCTCAGTCTCCCCAGATTTTCAAGCAGCTTCTCATGATCAGCGGAACGGACCGATATTTTCAGATTGCCAAGTGCTTTCGGGACGAGGATCTTCGTGCGGATCGTCAGCCCGAGTTCACTCAGGTGGATATCGAGCTCAGTTTCTTAACCGAGGGTGACATCTATGCCCTGATGGAAGAATACATGGCAGGACTCTTTCGTAAACAGCTGGCTGTGGACCTTCCAACCCCATTTCGTATCCTCTCCTATCAGGAGGCCATGGATCGCTTCGGAAGCGACAAGCCCGATCTTCGAATTCCCTTCGAGATCGTGGATTTGAGAGATGCCTTTGAAAGCAGCGTCTTCGCTCCTTTCAAAGACCTGATCGCATCGGGTGGATATGTTCGAGGGGTGGTCCTTCCCGGTGGAGCAGGCCTGTCGAGGCGGCTGGTGGAGGAGGTCTGTCAGAAGGGCAAAGCCTTGGGAGCTCCCGAGATGGCGTACTTCCAGTTCAAGGAGGATGGGATCAAAGGGCCTCTGGTCAAGTTTCTCTCACCCTCGGATCTGGCCGATCTGGAACGAATATCCGGGGCTGCCTGTGGCGACGTGCTCTATGTGATGGGTCACTCGGACTGGCACCTGATCTGTTCCGTTTTGGGACAGATTCGTCTGGAGATTGCCCGTACATACGGCCATGTTCGAGACGGTTGGGAGTTCCTCTGGGTGACCGAGTTCCCCCTCTTCGAGTGGGATCAGGACGACGGACGTTGGACGTCAGTTCATCATCCCTTCACTATGCCCCTTGTCGAAGATCTTTACCTGCTCGAATCCGACCCGGGATCGGTTCGATCCCGGGCCTACGATCTCGTGCTCAACGGCAACGAGGTAGGAGGTGGCTCCATCCGGATTCACGATCCGGCCATCCAGACCCAGGTCTTTCGTTGCATGTCGTTCGACGAAACTCAGGCCCGGGAGCGTTTCGGCTTTTTGCTGGACGCCCTGAGTTTTGGAACACCGCCTCACGGTGGAATCGCTTTGGGATTCGACCGATTGGTCATGCTCCTGACTGGGTCGCAGTCTATCCGGGACGTCATGGCCTTCCCTAAAACGGCCAAGGCTCAGAGCCTCATGTCTGGAGCGCCGTCGGAGGTTGAACCATCTCAATTGGAGGAACTTCACATCCGTTCTGTTATTTTGCCCAAATAGCTCGACGAAACACGATAAAGGCGAGGTCCGATTTTCGGACCTCGCCTTCTGTTATACTCATCACAAGGCTAAATTTTTTGCTGGGAGGTACATGTCAGTATCGAAGGCCGAAGACCGGGTGGTAGATCCGTTCATCGTGGAGGCATCTGGTCTGATCCTCCAGCGCTTTCCTGGCCTGTTCTCCTAAGCTGATAGAGAGGATAGAGGTTAAGACATGTACCAAAAAAATAGGGCCGATGAGACTGCTCCCGAAGGTCGGGCTGTTGTCGCTCACGAAAAACGATAGGTCGGCAAAACGGCAGATCGGTGCAGCCGGACTGTCGGTGATCGTGACCACCGATGCGCCGTTGAGCTGCGCACGTTCAACCGCCTCGGTGATTTGAATGGCGTAGCCTGGCAGGTCGCACGCTATAATCGTGTCCTCGGCCTTGATTCCCCTGGCCTGCTCGATGAGGGTGAGGGAGCCTCGTTTCATCAGAATACCGTTGATGGCCATCTCTCGGAATCGGGAGAACAGCGCCTCGGCAACCATGGACGAAATGCCCCAACCGGTGCAGTAGATGTTGTGGGTTTTCTTGATGAGCTCGCAAAAAAGGTTTATCTTGTTTTGAGAAAGCTGGTTCCACGTGTCGTCCAGGTTGGCGTGCTCCATTTTATGGATTTTTTGGGGAAGATCGCTCTCGTCGTTGATCACCCGGTTCAGCAGGGCCGCTGGGTTCACCTGCTCGAGGACCGATTCCTTGAGGGCCTCTTTGAGGTCGGCATAGCCCTTGAACCCAAGTATTCGGGCGACCCGAACCAACTGAGCTTTGGATACGTCCAGATGGTTGGCCACTTCGCCAATTGAGAGAAATGCAGCCTCTCGCATGTGAGTGAGAAGATAGTTTACAACTCTTCGAGCTTTCGTCGGCATGGTGTTCACACGAGACCGCAGTAGTTCCTGGAGTTTTTGCATCTCCAAGAAAATCACCTCCTGGAAATCAATGAGCAAATGTGTTTAGTATAGTTTATAGTTGCCCGACCGATTCGTCAATTCGGCACGGGGCTGCTTGTACGAGGAAAGGACGAAAAGGGCATGGACCTGAAAGAACTGGAGACCTTGATCGCCATCGTGGAGAAGGGAAGCATCTCAGCGGCTGCAGCCGCCCTGGGAGTCTCTCAGCCAACGGCGAGTAAACGGGTAAGGCGTCTGGAGGATGAGTTGGGGGCCTCTTTGTTCGCCAAAGGTCATCGTCACTCGGATCTCACTCCCGAAGGAACGCTTTTTTATCGGGCTGCTCTGTCCATGCTGGAGTGTCGGGCCAGGGTTCAACGTCAGATCGACCAGATATCACGAGACCTTTCGGGAACGGTCGTCATCAGCGCGGGCTCCATTCCCGGAGATTATCTCCTGCCTCCCATGCTGGTGGAGTTTGCCGAGCGGTATTCCGGCGTGAGCGTTCACGTCAGGATCAGCGACTCTCAATCGGCTCTTGAGACCTTGGTGGATCGTAAATCCGACCTCGCTATCGTAGGGATTGATCGAACGCCACCTGGTTTCAAAAGCGTCCCCTTTGCCGAGGATGAGCTCGTGTTGATCCTGAAGAGGGGACACCCATTAGCCAATCGATCGTCCGTTCCCCTGAGGGATCTGGCTTCCCTTCGATTGGTCGGCCGTAGCGTCGGATCGGGTACCCGTCAGGTCTGGGAGAAGGCCTATCGGGGAGCTGAGGGAACGGCGAAGGATATCCCTCTTCAGTTAGGACACGCACTGGCTGTGGTCAACGCAATTGCCGAGGGAGCCGAGGCTGGCATCGTCTCGCGAGTGGCCGCCGCCGGGCATCCAGGGGTCGTATCCGTGAGCTTCGCCCCCCCTCTTAAACGACCGTTATTTCTGGTTTTTGGGCTCTGTGAAACCCGTGCTGCCGAGACCTTGGTTGCCTTTTTGACCGAACGGTCTCACTATATCCCTTGAGGAGGCTTGGTTAAAGATGGACGTGCAGGGAGTGGACAAAGTTCGAGCGTTTCTGGACGCACAGGGATATGAGGGGTCTATTCGTCACACCGAGGAGACCATTTTCACGGTAGAAGATGCCTCGGTTGCGGTGGGAGTTGCCCCAGATAAAATCCTCAAGAGCTTGATTTTTCTGGTCAACCGAGAACCCACGCTGGTCCTCATGTCCGGGAGCAACAAAGTAGCTCCTAAAAAGATTGCCCTCGCTGCCGGGGTGTCCAAGTCGAAAATCAGGATGGCACAGCCCGAGTACGTTCTGGAGACCTTCGGATATCGAGTGGGAGGAGTTCCGCCCGTGGGATACGATACCCTGCTTCCCGCTCTCATCGACCAGGATATCGCCAGATTCTCCGTGGTCTGGGCTGCTGCTGGATCCGATCATGATTTTTTCCCCATTGCCCCTGATACCTTGATCGCCTACACCAAAGGGCGCATGGTCGACCTCAAGGAGGATCGAGTGCCATGAATCTGTCTCTGATAGCTGTGTTTCTCTCGGGAATCGCTGCGGGCTTCATCAATGTCCTGGCCGGAGGGGGCAGCCTGATTACCCTTCCTATCCTTGTCTTTGCAGGATTACCTATGCCCGTCGCTAATGGGACCAACAGGGTATCAATTCTTTGTCAGAACGTTGTAGCGACGAGCAAATTTCATCGACTTGGCGTCCTCTCCCTGAAAGAGGCCCTTATCCTTGCTATCCCAACGACCGCAGGATCGGTGGCTGGAGCATTTTTGGCGGTGGAGTTGGACCCGAAGGTGCTTCAGATCGTCATCGCCACGCTCATCTCAATCATGGCCTTCTTCCTCGTATTTCGTCCTTCTATGTGGGAGAACGAACGACAAAAAAAGTTGCCCAAAGCGCTTGTTATACTGATCTTCTTTGCAATCGGTGTCTATGGAGGTTTTGTCCAGGCAGGAGTGGGGTTTCTCTTTCTCTGGGTCCTGTCTGGGGTGGTGGGGCACGACCTGATCCACTCTAACGCGCTCAAGGTAACCGTGGTTTTGGTGTACACAGCTGTGAGCCTGGCCATCTTCAGTGCCAAGGGGTTGGTCGACATCCCCGTTGGGCTCACTCTGGCGTCGGGATCCATGATCGGTGGATATGTGGGAGCACGGTTCTCCGTGGCCCGGGGCAATCGGTGGGTGCGAATCATTCTGGCCTGTGTCGTCACGATCAGCGCTTTCAAAATGCTGCTTCAGGCCCTGCATTGATGCCTGAAAGGTGGACAAGAAAGATCGGGGAGAGCACATCAGCTCTCCCCGATCTTTCTTGTCATTTGTATATGATGTATTCTTGAAGTTCGTCTCCACTCAAGCCGGCTCCGACGGCTACGGCGAGCTTGAGGCGTCCCTTCAGGGGTGAGAGGTCTCCACCATCCAGAACGCCAATCTCAAGCAGACGTTGAGCTGAGCCCTCGATGTTTGATGAGGGAAGGACACGCCCCGAAGGACACCGAGAGGTCAAGAGAACCGGAACCTCCGACTTAATGAGCCCCTTGATGGACGGGAGCCAGCCAGGGAACACGTTCCCGTTGCCGAAGGCCCCCAAAACCACGCCATCAGGCAGATCTTCAGGAGAGGAAAGCAGAGAAGCCAAAAGACGTTCGCCGCCACCCAGAGAGGCTTGAACAAGCTCCACGTTTTTTGCCGGAGTGACGCCTTCAAGGGTTTTCCCTCGTTTAGGGGCTCTCCGAAGGATGACGTCGTCGCAGACGATCTCGCCGATAGGACCTCGATCCACGGCGACAAGGCAATCTCGCCGGTGGTTATTAACGAGGCTGACCTCCGATGCGGCAAAGATCTTATCCTGAAAACAAATCAACACGCCCGCACCCCAGCATGCCTGAGACCGGGCCGCCAAAAACGCTTGGTACAGGTTGATGACGGCATCCGAGCCCATGACGTTTGACGGATGAACGGCACCAGTGAATATAACCGGTTGGGGATAGGCCCATGTGAGATCGGCTAAGTAGGACATCTCGTCGACAGTGTCCGATCCACACGTGACCACGATGCCCTGGATTCCATCGACGACCAGTTTTGCCATAACCCCCATGAGGTCGGATGTCATGCGGATTGTGTAATGGCTACTCGCCTGGTAGCTCCAATTCACAAGATGAACATCCTGGGTGATCTCCTCTGGAAGCCATTGAAGCATCTCCTCGGCAGAGACCTCCGTCGGTTGACCGTCTTTCTTGGAGCCCCATCGTGTACAGAGCTCCCCTCCGGCGACAACCAAGGCGATCTTTCCCCGGTTAGGCATGGGACTCCTCCAATCGGTCAGTATCCACAGGACTCTCCGACGAGGATAACTCGGGAATCTCGCCCCATGGGAGCCTGTTCCGTGATCAAAAGGATCCGTCCGATGTTCTGGAGGGCTTTATTCTTCCGAAACGAGATCTCGTTTTCCTCGGCAAAATCAACACCCAGGCGAAGGGCGTTCAAGGGTGAGGCGTAGTTTTGAACCCGAAGAATCGCCGATTCCAGATTTTCGCAGACTTTGTTGAGCCCGATAACGTAGACGATCGTTCCCGTTCCCCAACACATGCCCGCTAGGCGGTTGCCCCTACCGTCCATGTTGACGAGAATGCCGTCCTTAGTGATAGCGTTGGAGCTGGTCAAAAAGAAATCACAGGTGAGCTCGCCACTGAGCTGAGCGTTTTTTTCCTCTTTGCTGGAGGATGGAAGCCAATGTTGCACGAGACGGTTTCCTCGACCAATCAGGGCATCGACTGCCCCGATCTCCCGGATTGTTACCGTTCCGGGAACACCGACCGATGCATTCGCCGGGATAATGTCAAGTACGGTCTGTTTGGCCTCCTGCTTGGTGTCCACGTATCGGGCGTCGTGACCCCGATCAATCAGGTTCTTGGATATGAGAGATCCAAGGCGGCGGTTCCATCTCAACTGTGGGGTATCGAAACCCGGAGTTTTTTGCATGGACATACTCTCCCTCCTTGGTACTGGTTCGTACGCGACCCATTATAGTTATGATGGCAGAGATTGGCGAAAAAGTCCAGTTGATCTGATGAGAGAGCTCAGAATTGCATGAAGAGTATGAGGGGCTGGCTGTAACCTTCGGCTATTTGGGGATATTTGTTTAAAAGTCATGTTCAGCAGGTTCCTTCTGGTAGTGTATAATCTTAGAGTTGGAAAAGTTCTCGACATTCAATGACCTAAAAATTCAAACTGAGGTGGAAATATGAGACTACGAATTCGAGGGAAAATGCTGGTTCTTCTATTGGGGGCTCTGGTGATCATTCAGGGAACTATTGTAGCCTATACAGCAGTGACAGTACGCTCTAACTCTGTGGACAAAGCAACTCAGGCACTGATCAATGTGTCGGAGAAAAGTGCCATTGAGATATCTCAGACAATAAGCAGATTAATTATGACAACTCAGCAATTGAGTAAAACCTTGGGTGTCATAGGCAGATCCATGCCGGGAGCTCGGCAAAAAACCATGGATATCGTGCGCCAAACCTTGGTTGAAACACCAGGGATTCGTTCGACCTGGTTTGTCTTCGAGCCCAACGCTTTCGACGGCAAAGACCTCGATTTCTCCGGGATCAATGGATTCCCGGAATCGGGGCGTTTCGTGGGAAGCTTTGTCCGGCAGGTGGGCGATAGTATCGTTCGAACCTACGACATAACCGAAGAAAGCCTTGCGATGGATTGGTATCAAAAGCCACTTCGATCGGGGCAGTCTTATATTAACGATCCTCATTGGTATTCCTTCGGAAACGAAGGCGATGACCTCTTCATTATCGGCGTCATTATTCCCATCAAGAACAACGGAGAAGTTATTGGCGTAGCTGGCATTGACTTGGATGTGCCGCCTCTCCAGGAGCTAGTCTCTTCAATTGTTCCGACAGATCACTCCTTTGCTGCTTTCTACACAAGCAAAGGAAATATCGTGTCCCATCCCAATAAGGAACTGGCAGGCAAGAACCTTGCAGAGGCATCCGAGGGAGATATTGGCAATAAGAATCAGGTTATTGAGGCAGCAACATCGGGAAGTGAGCAGATTTCTGTAGAGTACTCCGAGAATTTGGGAGAGAAGGCCCTTAAAACGCAATATCCTGTTTCTTTAGGCGGTGCGTTTGATCCCTGGAGTCTTGCTATCACAGTGCCTTTATCGGACGTGACGGTTGCTGCTGATAGATTAACCCGCAATTTGAGCCTTATATCTCTTGTGGGAATGATCCTCCTTGGAGTTGTGATCTTCGTAATTAGTGGCTCGATTGTCAAGCCATTCCTTGCTGTTTCGGCTCTTCTCGAACGATATGCTTCGTTGGATTTCTCAACCGATAAATCTAAGCGATGGATGTATACGTACAAAGACAAACATGATGAAATAGCCGATATAATTCAAAACCTTCTAAAGATGAAGCTGTCGATAGCGTCTTTTGTCCGATCCGTCCAGGACGAATCGGGGCATCTATCAAGTATTTCCCAGTCACTAGCTGCTTTGGCAGAGGAAAACATGGCTTCTATTGAAGAGGTTCAGGCTTCTGTGAACCAGGTGGAATTGCTCTCTGAGGCGAACGCTGCTGCGCTTGAGCAGACCACCGTTGGTGTTGAAGGAGTCTCGAGCGGTGCCTCTGAAACTGCAAGTAGCGCCACTAAAGGAACCGAAGCGTCAGCTGAGATGAGTCACATCAGTCAGGATGCTGCTGAAAATGTCAAGGCTATGGTCGAAATGATTAGATCTGTGGGGGATCGTTCTTCCCATACCATGGAGAGCATGACTCAGGTGGGGAGCTCTGTGGAAGCTATCGCGGCCTTTGTCACTACCATCACGTCTATCGCAGACCAGACTAACCTTTTAGCCTTAAACGCTGCTATTGAGGCAGCACGTGCTGGAGAACATGGTCGAGGTTTCGCTGTGGTGGCTGAGGAAGTGCGTAAACTGGCCGAGGAGAGTAACAAGGCTGCCAGAGAGGTTGCGGATCTTATAGCTTCCCTTAAAGACAATGCAACATCGTCTACCTCCTCGATGAAGGATGTCGATCAGTTAGTGGAGCAGATCATCAAGGCCTCAGGTGAGGCCATAACGAACCTTGGTGAAGCACTTAAGCAGATTTCATCCGTTGAGGGAACCATGCAGAGTATTGCAACCCTTGCCGCGGAACAAGCGGCATCCAGCCATGAGATGGCGCTCGGCATCGACCAGGCCACAAAAAGTACCGTACAAGCGACGGAGATTCTGCATAACGTGAAGAATAGCAGCGATGGAACGGCCTTTGCGTCGGAGCAGGTAGCTAAGGAAGCACAGGGCTTGGCATCCGGTGCTGAACGGTTGGATTCTCTCATAGGACAATTTCAGTTGGATGACTCCCAGGGTAACGCTTTGCTTCCATCGTAGCGTAGCTTATGCGTTGGGCCACCTCTCTGAGGTGGCCTAGTTTTTAGCGATATGTGTTTTCAGAGGCTTCTACATGATCAAGGCTCGATAGTCTCGGGGGCTCAGACCATGAGTCTTCTTGAAGAGTCCGGCGAAATAGCCGGGATTACGGTATCCGAGGCTCTCGGCAATTTGCTGGATTGAGGCCTCATCCTCCCTCAGAAGGAGCAGGGCTTTATCCATTCGAAAATCCTGAAATCGTTCGTAGGGCGATCCGCCCTGAAGCTCTCGAAAGACCCGATAAAAACGAGAGACGCTCATCCCAATGGATCTCGCCAGATCAGCTGTCGATGGGGGATCGGCAGGGGTACGGATCATATGCTCCCAGGCTTCTTGCACGAGATGTCGATCTCTTGCGGTGATCTTTGAGGAGGTTCTTTTTTTGTGTTCGTTGCTGCATCCGGCGATAAGCGAGAGAATTTCGAGCGTTTTCGCATCGATATAAGCTCCCCGAGTGTCCCCGTTTACGGGGAGGTCCCTCAGTTGATCGAAGGCCAGGGCCAGATTTCGTCGCCTGGATGAGTGTGCAAGAGTCCGTACGTCTTTTCGTGATACCGTCAGTTTCGCTCCGTATCGGTGGCTTAGGATGTGATTCCAGTATTGATGCATCAGCCTGAGCTTGACGAATCGGACAGGTCGATTGGCTGGGGAGAAAACCCGTACGGGTTTCTCTGTGCCGGTATAGCCGGACAGACCAAGTGGGGCACGAACAGGGTATCCCTTTCCGATATAAATCGATGAGGAGATGGCGTCGAAACGGCTGATTTCCATGTATTCCCGTCGATGTTGCAGAGACAGCCACAAGGGCCTTTTGGGCGTAAAGTCGGCCACGAGAACCGAGTATCCCTCGCCGTCCCATCGAACGACCTGTCCCTCTCCTATCTCGGGATGGAAGTCGTACCGCAGCACTCCGTCACCGTCTCTCGACTGAGATGTCATGGATGCCAGGGGCACCGCAAAAAAATCCGTCATGAAAAGTCACCTCCCTGATAAAGCTATTGTATCGGAAGAACCTGTCCAATACCTCTCTTTTTCTGTCATTTTTTTCTCCAATTGCCTCGTCTCAAAAGAGCAGAAAACGTTGTCCTGAAGGGAACGGTATCCTGTATTTGATCGTTTTTCTGGTCTCGGTGCTTGGGGGCGGTAGTGGGCCTATACTTGTGTCCACAATGCCTCCCTTGGTGGCTGTCGACGAAAGACGAAAGGAGACTGAATCGAGATGAACGGACAGGAGCGAATAAAAATGATGGGGGAGGGCAGTGTCTCCAAAGCTTTATTCCGATTAGGGGTTCCTATGGTCTTCAGTATGGTGGTTATGGCTCTGTATAACGTGGTTGATACGTACTTCGTATCGGGGTTGGGTACGGTTCCTGTCGCTGCTGTGTCGGTAGCCTTCCCTTTTTCTCTGCTCTTTACGGGAATTGGTCTGTCCTTTGGGTTTGGAAGTGGCTCGTTCATCTCTCGCTTTCTCGGATCGGGTGATCCTGAACGTTCCGTGATCTATGCATCAACGGCAGTGGTGGCATCAGGCGCTGTTGCCGGTATTATAGCCGTGGCTTTTCAGATTTTTTTGCCCGATCTTCTTGAAGTCGCTGGAGCCAGGGGAGTGGTTCTGCCCGTCGCCATGGGATATGGACGGTGGTTTTCAGGGGCTTTGGTTATCAGCGCCGTCAACGTAGCTTTGGGGAACGTGACCGTTTCCCAGGGTGCTCCTGTTATGACACTGACGGCGATGTCCATTGGTGCTCTGAGCAACATGGTCTTAGATCCTCTGTTTATTTATGTTTTTGGGTTTGGCGTTCGAGGAGCCGCCATCGCAACGGTCCTTTCCCAGTTTCTGAGCCTGGGGCTGTACGTACGGTTTTATCGAGGCCCAAAAACCTCTGTGAACATCGACCTCTCCCGATGCTCGACCTCAGTTGGCGACTACGTGGCTATCCTGAAAATCGGGCTTTCTATGTTTGTCTCTCAAATTCTGTCTGCCCTCTCGATGGCGCTTATCTCTAATAAAGCGTCTCTCTACGGACCGTCGGGCGTGGCTGCCATGGGAGTCGTCCTGAGGATCGTCGCTCTTGGCTCTTTTGTCGTCTTTGGGTTTGTCAAAGGCCTTCAGCCTCTGGCAGGTTATTCCTATGGAGCGGGGAATGGGTCCAGAGTTCGAAAGGCTGAAAAGGTATGCTTGATATGGACCACGAGTTTTTGCCTCCTATGGATGGGTGTCATAGCTTTCTTTGGGAATCAGGTTATGTCGTGGTTCAGCACAGATCCGTCGGTGCTGAAGATCGGTCGGAAAGCCCTTCAGGTTCAAACCTTGCTCTTTTTCACGTTCGGTTTTCAGTTTACCTACGCGACTCTCTGTCTGGCGCTTGGGCACGCTCGTGAGGGAACGCTCCTCACAGTAAGCCGTCAAGGCCTGTTTCTCATACCGACCCTTATACTTCTTCATGCTTTCTTTGGATTGGATGGGGTTATCTACTCTCAGGCTGTGGCCGATGTTTTGGCGACGCTCTTGACCGTATCCCTGATCATGCCGGTTAGAAAAGAGGTGGACGCCATGATCCGTGTTCCTCGTGAGTCACATGTTTAAAGGTCAGTGGATAGACAAACCTATCACCCCCGTTCTGTAGTGATCTGAAGATGGTTGTGGTTTGTTTTTCCTTTTTCAGATCCGGCGCCATGTGACGGATGTATTGAACACCTACACCGTCCCGTGAAACACGACGACACAGGGCTTGACCAGATGGGCTTTTCGATGTATCGTATCTGAGTTCCGTTGCGCGCCTGTAGCTCAGCTGGATAGAGTGCTGGCCTCCGGAGCCAGAGGTCGTGGGTTCGAATCCCGCCGGGCGCGCCATTTTTACACTATATAAACAGTAGTAGTTACTAAAATTGACAGAAAGACGAGTTTCTTGTTATACTAAGATCGTGGGGTCGAAGATGTTCAAGTGCGCTGTTTTTCGTATCAAAAGTGGCTACTAAAATTAATATTAAAAGAATGTTTTATTATAATGGGATATGGTTGAATCGGTATGGAACATACTATAGAAGGAGGGATGTAACATGAGTAAGGAGAAGGAATGTTGTACAAGTGATGAACTAAGAGCTGTTGCGGGAGGTCGTGCACCGGACTTTAAGCTTCCTGCATACTACAAGGGTAATCCGATGACATCGGTACGACTGTCGGACTTCAAGGGGAAGTGGGTCCTTTTGTGTTTTTATCCGGGGGATTTTACGTTCGTCTGAGCCACTGAGGTGTCAGCGGTCGCTGACAAATATGAGGAACTTCAGAAACTTGGTGTCGAGGTTATCGCCATCAGTGTGGACAGCGCCTTTGTCCACAAGGTATGGAACGATCAGGAGCTCAGCAAGATGGCGAAGAAAGATGTGCCTTTCTACATGGCGTCGGATAGCTCAGGATCTGTCGGCACCCTGTACAACGTATACAGCGAGAAGATGGGGGTTGATATAAGAGGTCGCTTCATCATTGATCCTGATGGCGTCATTCAGGCGATGGAGGTTCTGACGCCGCCTGTAGGACGTCGTTTTGAGGAAACTCTCCGTCAGATTCAGGCTTTTCAACATGTCCGAGAGACTCAGGGAGTCGAGGCTTGCCCTGCCAGTTGGGTTCCTGGGAAGAAAACCCTGAAACCTGGCCCTGATCTTGTAGGGAACGTCTGGAAAGAGTGGAACCCCCAGGACGATCTGTAAACACATTGATGTGCTTTATAGTTAACGTTGAGGAAGTTCAGCAGAAGTGCGCCGTATTTCGGCGCACTTCTGCTCGTTTATACAAGGGATGTCTAAGAAGCACCTCTCAAAACGTCCTACCCCTGAGAGAAGATGGAGGGGCTGCTCCTCCCCGAGATAGAACGGCTACAATACCGATTATAACTAACTAAAAGGTACCTCCTGTACTGTCTCGGCTTGGGACGACGTCCGCCTCGCCTCAGTCGACACTTCACGACGGCAGGTCAAAAATACGAACCTCGAATGGGCTCTGGTGGAACGACCTGAGGCGAGTTTCTGAGTTTTTAGAGGTCCCTAAACACCTGAAAAGGAATGGGATTCCCTTAGAACGGCGAAGTTTCCTTGCGGGAGAAATCGCCTGTGACAGCCTTGAGTAGGTGAACGATCCACTGATACGTATAAACGCGACTGGGTTTTCCAGGAACCGTCAACATTGGAGATGAGGCATTGTATGCCGTTGTTCGAGGAATTACTCGTTCTCTTCTTCAACACGGCATGAAAAAATTTATCATCCTTAATGGTCATGGTGGTAACGGCCCCATCCTGGACAAGGTCGCTCTTGAGGTGTATCAGGCGGGAGGCCTTGTCGCTATCGTGGATTGGTGGGTTCTTGCGGGGCAGATCAATTCGGAGTGGATTGGGGGGCATGGTGCGGGGTCGGTCATGATGGCGCTGGCCCCCTCATCGGTAGTCAAGGAGAATTGTTTTTCCTCAGAGATTAGCAATCTTTCGGAATGTCTGCGAAACACCCGTATCAGTTCCGTACGTTACGGGAAAGGATCGGTGCGTATTATCCGGGATGCTTGGGATGTTTCCTCTAACGGAGCGTACGGTGGCTCAGATGCTCCAGAAGACGCTTCTGCTCAGATAGGGCAAGCTATCCTCGATACTCTGACTGAGTACATGGATTCCTTTGTGACCGAATTTACAGCGCTTTCTCTGAACAACAGAAAGTCATCCTCCTACACCCTTCAATCTTTATGATCTTTTATTTGATTATTTTTTTACCCCGTTTCCTTCAGAATCGTATGATATAGTCGGGCTCGTCCTACAGTTCCGTGATTGATCCAACTTCTGTGGTCCACGAATAAAGTAGAGGTGATGGACGTGTCAGTACTGGATGAGCTTTCGGCGATGTTGGAGCGAGCCGGGCGTCGGCAAGGCTGGTGGGGTGTCGAGAGTATGGCGGTGGGGTGCTCTGGCGGGAGCGACTCGATGGCCTTGTTGTGGCTCATGGTTCATCGTTGGCCTGGGATGGTGTTGGCTGTACATCTGGACCACGGGCTTCGTGGCGACGAAGGACATGCCGATGCTGCTTTCGTGGCCGAATGGTGCAGGGGAGCGTCTATTCCGGTTCGTATCCTTCGTCGGGATGTTCCTGCTGAGGCACGAAAGGGCGAATCGATGGAGCTTGCGGCCCGTCGAATCCGTCATCAGGCTTTGATCGATGCGGCCCGGGAGTGGAAAGCCTCGGCGGTGGCTTTGGCTCATACCTCCGATGACGTGGTGGAGACCTTTTTCCTCAACCTGTCCCGAGGAACGGGTCTCTACGGACTTGCTGGGATTCCAGATGTCCGGGGAGATCTGGTTCGTCCCGTTTTGGAGGCCTCCCGGGAACGGCTTCGAGAGCTTCTTCGGGAGGTGCGGTGGCCCTGGGTAGAGGATCATACCAACGACCAGGATAGATATCTTCGAAATCGTGTCCGTCACGAGTTATTGCCCCTGTTAGAAAATCGGATTAACCAAGGTGTCCGTCGTCACGTTTTGGATCTGGTCTCCGATATGAGGCGATGGCGTCACCAGGAGGAGACAGAGGCGTCGCTTCTGGCGGAACGTCTGACTCTTTCTCTGCCGCGGAGCCTGGCAGCTCTGAGCCGAACTGGGGTTCTGGCGCTGGCCCGAGAGCGTCAGGCGTCGCTGTTTCGACACATGGGGCGTTCTCTGGGATTACCTGTTCTGTCTCGAAATCGGACTGAGGGTCTCCTTGAGCTGGCGAAGAAGTCATCTCGATGGCGGTTTCAGTGGGGCGGAACGGTGGAGCTCTGTTCTCACAAAAATTTTCTTGCGTGGATCGATCGATCTCTTTTGGAGGAATCTCCTCCTCAGTCTGTAAACCTGGAAAGGCCGAGGGGACGAACGCGGTGGGGAATTTGGGATGTGGCGTGGTCGTACAAAAGGGACGTTCGTTCCTTTCGAGCTCCTATGGAAGCCGCTATCCCGATTTCCGATGGCGATGCGTGTACTCTGTTTTCTGCGTCTCAGGTTCCCGAGAGGAAAAAATGGGGTGGCCCTTGGTGGTTGGCGGACTCCGTGCCCGTCCTCGCTGTCGATGAGAGACCTGTCTGGTCTCCATCTTTCCATGTGTGGAAAAATGGGTGGGATTTTCCCTCGAATAGTGTAAAATGTGATGGTGTTTGCCTGATACGGTTCACCTGTCCCTAAAAGGGAGAAGGAAGGAGCGCTGTACGTATATGGAATATGAGATTTCTGAGATCCTTCTTGAGGAGGATCGCATCGCCGCTCGAGTTGCCCAACTGGGTGCCCAGATCAGCAAAGACTACGAGGGTAAGGACTTGGTCGTCGTTGGTATTCTTCGGGGAGCGGTGATTTTTATGGCTGACCTCGTTCGGGGTATCGAAGATTGTGTTCGAGTGAGCATGGATTTTATGAGTGTCTCGTCCTATGGTGCCTCCACCCAATCTAACGGAGTGGTCCGCATCGCCAAGGATCTGGATAAGGACATCCGAGACAAGGATGTCCTTATCGTTGAGGACATCGTGGACACGGGCTTGACTCTGTCGTACCTCAAAAGGGTTCTTCTGGAGCGCCAGCCTCGGAGCCTAGCCCTGTGTTCTTTGTTGGACAAAAAGGAACGGCGGGTTGTCGATATCGCTGTGGATTACGTGGGCTTCGACATTCCCGACCTGTTCGTTGTGGGGTACGGCCTGGATTACGCTGAGCGTTGGCGTAACCTGCGGTCGGTGTACTCGGTTCAGCCCGTATCTCAGGTGTAACCGGAAGGAGGCGGCGGGTTGCAGCGGTTAGTAAAAAATCTTGGACTCTATCTTATCCTGATCGTTCTGGTAGTGAGCCTTGTCAATGTCTTCTTGTCCCCAGAACAGCGAAATGCTCACGTTAAGAACCTGAGCTATACCCAGTTTCTTAACGAAGCGGATAGCGGCAGGATCAAGTCGGTAGTGGTGAACGAGTCTACCCTGACGGGCAAGACGGTGGATGGCAAATCGTTCTCCACGTACGTAGTCGGAGTTGGCGACGTGGCCAAAGACATAGCGGCCAAAGGGGTGGACGTCACGGTTATGCCTCCTCAGAGGACGCCGTGGTGGGTTACCATGATGTCGTCCTTGTTCCCGACGTTGCTTCTCGTCGGTGTGTGGATATTCTTCATCTACCACATGCAGGGTGGTGGAGGCAAGGTGATGAGTTTTGCCAAGAGTAAGGCGAAAATGTTCATGGACAATCGGCCCAAGGTCACCTTCGACGATGTAGCGGGCTGTGATGAGTCTAAGGAGGAGCTTCAGGAGGTCATCGAATATCTGAAGGACCCCACGCGGTTTACAAAACTGGGAGCCACCGTGCCCAGAGGCGTTCTCCTTCTGGGGCCGCCTGGGACGGGAAAAACTCTGCTCGCTCGGGCCTGTGCCGGCGAGGCCGAGGTGCCTTTTTTCAGCACCAGTGGTTCTGACTTCGTAGAGATGTTTGTGGGGGTAGGGGCCTCACGAGTTCGGGATTTATTTGAGCAGGCCAGGAAAACTCAGCCCTGCATCGTCTTCATCGACGAGATCGATGCCGTAGGACGCCAGAGAGGTGCCGGGCTCGGTGGCGGTCATGATGAACGTGAGCAAACCCTGAACCAGCTCCTGGTCGAGATGGATGGATTTGACGAGAAGACGGGGATCATCCTCATCGCAGCCACAAACCGAGCCGACGTTCTGGACCCCGCTCTGCTTCGTCCTGGTCGGTTTGACCGTCACGTGGTGGTGGATCGACCGGATGTTCGAGGGCGTCGGGCTATTCTGGACGTTCATACAAAAGAGAAAAAATTAGACGATGAGGTAGATCTGGACGTCATTGCCCGCAGAACTCCAGGGTTTGTCGGGGCCGACCTGGCCAACCTGGTGAACGAGTCTGCCCTCCTGGCCGCTCGGTTTGGCAAGGATCGAATCTCGATGGATGAGTTCGAGGAGGGGATTGATCGGGTGATCGCCGGAACTGAGCGCCGCAGCCGTCTCATAGGTGAGAAGGAGAAAAAGACCATCGCCTACCACGAAACGGGGCATGCCCTGGTGGCAAAATACATTCCGGGATGCGATCCGGTCCACAAGATCTCCATCATCCCCCGGGGAAGTATGGCGTTGGGCTATACCTTGCAGCTTCCCGAAGAGGATCGATTCCTCATGTCGAAGAAAGAACTGATCAACAATATCTCGGTGCTTCTGGGCGGTAGGGTGGCCGAGGAACTTGTCTTTGGCGATATCACTACTGGAGCGTCCAACGATCTGGAGAGGGCAACCCAGATAGCCCGTCAAATGGTCACCCAGTATGGTATGAGTGATACCTTGGGGCCAGTTACCTTGGGGAAAAAACAACACGAGATATTTTTAGGTCGCGACATCGCTGAAGACCGAAACTACAGCGAGGAAGTCGCCTACGCTATCGATCAGGAAGTTCGAACCATAATGGAGGATGCCTACGAGCGGGTTCGAGCTATTCTCACGGAGAATATGGAGAAGGTGGAGCTCGTGGCCGAGACCCTGCTTGAAAGGGAGGTCCTGGACGGCAAGGAACTAAACGCTCTGCTGGGAGAAGCCGAGGACGAGCCTGAACCCGAGCGACCGAAGGACGACAAGGCGAGCCCCGATGAGGACACTCCCTTGGAGGATGTCGCCGTATCCCCGCCGGAGGGGGAGCCGACTGAGGTTGATCTGCAAGCGTGATACGGGCGGGAGCGACGGTGATTTTATCGGCGCTCCTTCTGTCTCTTTGGGGGAGGTGACTATGTGTGAGCGGTTTTTTTAACCTGACGTCCCCCTGGGGCCCTTCGGGGGACCAGGAGCAGGCCATTGAAAAACTGATGGATGGCTTCGATAAGGGGATGGCCGCTCAGACCTTAATGGGTGTCACCGGCAGTGGAAAAACCTTTACCGTGGCCAACGTGGTCCAGAGGCTTCAAAAACCGACCCTGGTTCTGGCCCATAACAAAACCCTGGCGGCGCAGCTATACAGTGAGTTCCGGGACTTCTTTCCCGATAACGCCGTCCACTATTTCGTCAGCTACTACGACTATTATCAGCCCGAGGCCTACGTGCCGTCGTCGGACACCTACATCGAGAAAGACGCCTCGGTAAACGACCGGATCGAGAAACTTCGACTGGCGGCCACCAAGGCTCTGATCGAGAGGCGGGACGTCTTGGTGGTGGCCAGTGTCTCCTGTATTTACGGTCTGGGTAAACGGGCCACCTACGAGGATGCTGTCATCCCCTTCGCCGTGGGTGACGTCTGGGATCGTCGGACCTTTTTCGAGGCCCTCCTTGCCGGGTACTACCGCCGAAACGACGTCTCCCTGTCTCCGGGGACATTTAGGGCCCGGGGGGATGTGGTGGAGATCTTTCCATCCTACAGCGACACGTGTCTTCGTGTGGTGTTCTTCGACGACGAGATCGAGTCCATCGAGGAGACCGATTCCGTCTCGGGGAAGTCGCTCCTGTCAAAAGACCGGGCGGCCATCTATCCGGCGCAGCACTACGTCACCACAGACGAAGCGGTGTCTGGAGCGATGGAAGCCATTACCGACGAGATGAGGGCTCAGGTGGAGGCGTTCGTGGCCCAGGGAAAGTTTCTGGAGGCTCAGCGGATCGAGAGCCGGACCAGATACGATATGGAGATGCTCTCCGAGACCGGGTATTGTTCGGGGATCGAGAACTACTCCCGCTATCTGGATGGACGATCCGAGGGAGAGCCGCCCGGAACCCTCATCGATTTCTTTCCCGACGATTTCTTTCTGGTGGTGGACGAGTCTCACATCACCCTGCCACAGGTTCGGGGCATGTTTAACGGCGACCGGGCCAGAAAAGAGACCCTGGTGACCCATGGGTTCAGACTCCCGTCGTGTCTGGACAACCGTCCCCTTCGGTGGGAGGAGTTCACCAGGTACATGGGGCGGACCCTCTTTTTATCCGCTACGCCCGGTGACTACGAGAGCTCCGTCTCTCTGCAGGTCGTGGAGCAGGTCATCCGTCCCACCGGGATCCCCGACCCTGAGGTCTTCGTCGTTCCGGCCACGGGGCAGGTCGACGACCTGCTTGAGCGTCTTCGGGTTGTGGTGGCCAAGGACGAGCGGGCTTTGGTGACCACCCTGACGAAAAAAGGAGCGGAGGATCTGGGCGGGTATCTGAAGGATCTGGGGATCAACGCCAAATACATCCATTCGGAGCTGAACACCTTTGAACGAGCTGATCTCATTCGAGAACTTCGATCCGGCGAGGTCTCGGTTCTCGTGGGCGTCAACCTTCTCCGTGAGGGTATGGATCTGCCGGAGGTTACCCTGGTTGCCATCCTGGATGCTGATCGGGAAGGATTCCTCCGGTCCTATCGGTCCCTGATCCAGGTCATGGGGCGTGCGGCGCGTAACGTGAACTCGACGGTGGTTCTCTATGCTGATGTGACCACCGACAGCATCGCCAGGGCGGTGGACGAGACGAGCCGACGGCGAGAGCTCCAGATCGCTTACAACAAGCGTCACGGTATCGTGCCGGAGACGGTTCGACGGGAGATCCGAACCCTGTTGCCCGAAGAGCTGATGAAAGACGCCCTGCCCAAGGACCCCGACGTCTGGGAAGAATCTCTGGAGGGCCTTGAGGAACGGGATCTGGAACAACTCATGTGGGAGGCCGTGGAGAAACTTCAGTTCGAGCGAGCTGCCAGCCTCCGTGACATGTTGATGACTATCAGAGGAGGTACCTCACTTCGTGTCGCACGGAATACGAATCGCCGGCGCAAGAGAACATAACCTGAAAAACGTCACGGTCGATATCCCGAAGAACACACTCACGGTGGTCACCGGTCCATCGGGATCGGGAAAATCTTCCCTGGCCTTCGATACCCTGTACGCCGAGGGACAGCGGCGGTATGTTGAATCCCTGTCGGCCTATGCCCGGCAGTTTTTGGGTGTCCAGAAGAAACCCGATGTGGACGATATCGACGGGCTTTCCCCGGCCATATCCATCGAGCAGAAAGGGGTATCCCACAATCCTCGATCCACGGTAGGCACCGTTACCGAGATCTACGATCACCTCCGGCTCATTTTCGCCAGGATCGGAGTACCTCGCTGCCCCGACTGTGGGGCCGAGCTTCATCGTCACAGCGTGGATGAGATGGTGGATATGGTCCTTCGGGAGCATGGCGGAAGCCGGGTTGAGGTCATGGCTCCGGTGGTTCGGCGAAAAAAGGGGGCTTTCCGAAACCTGTTTGTCGGCCTTCGGAAAAAAGGTTTCCTTCGGGTGCGGGTGGACGGTGAGGTGTACTGGTTGGAGGAGGACCTGGAGCTTGATAAAAAAAAGCCCCATGACGTTGAAGTAGTGGTGGATCGCCTTAAAGTCATGGAAGATCGTCAAGGCCGTTTGGCTGAGGCCATTCAGGTCTGTCTGGATCTGAGCGAGGGATTCGTCCTTCTGGAGTTCGAGGGCATCGAGTCTCGTCGGCTCACCGAGCGGTATGTCTGTCCCGACTGCGGATCGCCCTTCCCTGACCTGGAACCCCGACTTTTCTCGTTCAATAGTCCGAGTGGCGCCTGTCCTGAGTGCTCCGGTATCGGGAGCCATCGATCTTTTTCCGAGGATCTGGCCGTACTCCCTGATCGTCCCCTGTTGGACGGAGCTCTTCTGCCCTGGAGGAAGAACCACTACATGACTCGTCGACTGGAGACCTTGCTTCTGTCTGAAAAAATCGACGGTACTCGCCCCTACGGCAGGCTCTCCAAGAAGCTTCGAGAGATGGTCCTGTACGGTTCAGATCGGCGGCTTCGGCTCACCTACGAGCGGGGTGGTGAGGTGTCGGAATATATGGGGCGATATGAGGGGCTTCTGCCATGGCTGGAGCGCCGTTGGAGGGAGAGCGACTCGGAGATCGTTCGGGACGAGCTTGGTCAGTATCAGGCGGAGGATATCTGTCAGAGATGCTCTGGGCTTCGACTTCGTCCCGAGAGCTTGAGCGTTTTCGTTGGGGTATGGACCCTGGGAGATCTGGTTTCCATGCCTGTGGACCGCCTTCTGGAGACCGTTCGAGCCCTGGAGCTCGATGATAGGGAACGACAGGTGGTGGGGCAGGTCATTATGGAACTGATCAAGCGCCTGGATTTTCTTGTCCAGGTGGGAGCCGGGTATCTCTCCCTCAACCGTCGGGCCGATACCCTGAGCGGTGGCGAGAGCCAGAGAATCCGTCTGGCGACCCAGATAGGATCCAAACTTACCGGGGTGCTCTACGTCCTTGATGAGCCTACTATTGGCCTTCATCCTCGGGACACCGACAGACTCATCGGTACCCTTTCAGCTATACGGGATCTGGGTAATACCGTGGTCGTGGTGGAGCATGACCGGGATGTGATGAACGCCGCCGACTATTTGGTAGAGATGGGGCCCGATGCCGGTGAGGGCGGCGGGTACGTGGTTCGGCAGGGAACTCGGTCCGAGTTTGACGGATCGGCGGGGCAGACGGGGCCCTATCTCTCTGGAAACGTCTCGGGGCTATACACTGATGGGCGGACTATACCTGGGGCTGACGAAATCAGGATCCTGGGGGCTGAGGAAAACAACCTGGCGGACCTGGATGTATCGATACCCACGGGGTGTCTCGTCTGCCTCACGGGCGTCTCCGGCTCGGGTAAGAGCACGCTGCTTTATGACGTGCTCTATCGGGGCATTCGTCGACGTATGGATCCGACCTATCGAATTCGTCCTGGCGTGCATAGGGATATTCTGGGTTGGGAATCGATTAAAAAAATGGTCATGGTGGACCAAAGCCCCATCGGCAGGACGCCCCGGTCCAATCCTGCTACGTATACGGGGTTGTTTACCCATATTCGGGAATTCTTCGCCCAACTTCCCGAGGCCAAGATCCGGGGTTTTCGTCCCGGCCGCTTCAGTTTCAACGTTCGAGGTGGTCGATGCGAGGCCTGTGGTGGTGCAGGGGTCCAGAAGGTCTCCATGCTCTTCATGCCCGACGTGTACGTGGACTGCGACGTCTGTGGTGGTAAACGGTATAATCGGGAAACCCTGGAGGTCACCCATCGGGGCAGGAATATCGCCGATGTCCTGGAGATGACCGTGGACGAGGCTGCAAACCATTTCAGTGAGATTCCGGCCATCGCCTCCCGGTTGGCCTTCATCCAGGACGCCGGTTTAGGATATATCCGACTGGGCCAGTCGGCCCTCACTCTGAGCGGTGGCGAGGCTCAACGGGTCAAGCTGGCCAAGGAGCTGGGACGACGGACAGGGCAGGGAACGTTGTATCTTCTGGATGAACCCACCACCGGTCTGTTCTATACCGACGTGCTCAAGCTGATCCGTATCCTCCGTCGGCTGGTTCAGCAGGGCAACAGTGTGGTCGTCATAGAGCACAATCTTGACGTGATCTGTTCCGGGGACTACGTTATCGATCTGGGGCCAGAGGGAGGCTTGGGAGGCGGTCGCCTCGTGGACGCTGGGTCTCCAGAGGACCTGGCGTATCGGAAGTCGGGGTATACCGGCGTCCATATCCATCGGTATATGAACGAGAGGAGGTCTGGACCGTGAAACGGCGGTACGGTAGAGGATCCTCGAATGATGGGGGACGGGATACCGACAAACTTTGCTGGGGGCGGAACCCGGTCTTTGCCGTTTTAGATGCCGCGCCGGGATCCTGTGAGAAGATCTTTTTGGCTTCAGGAACCGAGTCTTCCTTTAGGACTCGGCTCTTGGAGGCCGCCGGGATCGGTGGTGTGGAGGTCGTCCAGACGGGGAGTTCCGTTCTGGACGAGATGACCCGGGGAGAAAAACATCAGGGGGTGGTGGCTCGGGTCCTCATGCCTCAGGCTCGATCTCTGGGAAAACGCCCTCACAGGGATGGGACCGACCTGCTTCTAGCTCTGGACCACGTGAAGGATCCTCATAACTTTGGAGCCGTGATCCGAACCGCTGAGTCCGCCGGGGCATCCGGGGTGATCTTCCCGGGACGGCGCTCCGTGGGGGTCACGGGGACGGTCGTTAAGACCAGTGCTGGTGCGGCGTTTCGGCTTCCCCTGTATCAGGTGGTCAACCTCACCCGATCCCTGAAGGAGCTTAAAAAGGACGGATATTGGGTCGTGGGACTGGATCACCGGGCTCGGAGCGATATTTGGTCTGAGCCCCTGCCAGAGCGGCTGCTCCTGGTCGTCGGGGCAGAGGGCGAAGGTTTGTCCCGACTGGTTTCGGAACGGTGTGACGACCTGAGGCGAATTCCCATGGCTGGTCAGGTCGGTTCGCTGAACGCCGGGGTTGCGGCCGCGCTTGGCATGTTCGAGTGGCGTCGCCACATCTTGGCAGGACGAAAGGAGCAACCTAAATGAGTAATGAGTTAAAAATATCGGTAATCGGAGCTGGTGCTTTGGGTGGAGCGGTGGTTGAGGGATTGCGCCGTCGTGACGTTGATGTAACTGTCTTCGATACGAATCCAGAGCGACAGAGCGCCATGGCCGATCTGGGTGCCACTGTGACCGAGACCGTTTCTCAGGCCATAGAGGAGGCCGATCTGATCTTCTGGGCTTTGAAGCCTCATCTCATCCTTCCCGCAATTCGGGAACAAGCTCCGCTCCTGAGCGATCGGTTTTGCTGCTCTCTGGCGGCCTGCGTCGACCTGGCTCTCCTGGACCAGGCCGCTCCTGACGCCCGTTGGGCCCGAGCCATGACTAACATATGTGCCGGGGTCTGCAGGGCCTTCACGGGGTATGCCGTGACCGAGGGAGTGTCAGAGGACGACCGGGCCCTCCTGGAAGAGAGTTTGACCCATCTGGGGTTGGTTCGTTCCATGGCCGAAGCGGATCTCGACGGGATCATCGGGGTGGCCGGTTCAGGGCCAGCCTACGTCTTTACCGTCCTGGAGGCGTTCATCCAGGGTGGCCTGGCCTCGGGGCTGAGGGCCGACGTCTCTCTCGAGGCGGCCGCCATGACCCTCATCGGGTCAGCGGAACTGGTCCTTCAGGGAGGCGAGCATCCGGCGGTGTACAAGGACCGGGTCTGTACTCCGGCGGGGACCACCATCGAGGCCCTTCGGGTCATCGAGGCCGGAGGTCTTCGGACCGCCCTTATCGATGGGGTGGTCACAGCCTGCGAAAGGGGGCGAACCGGTGCTCAGGCCCTGAGGCACCGTCTTCAGGAGGACTCGAGCCGCTGACCTTTGGGTCTCCACGTGCGTGGTGATGGCTGAAATCTCCTGCTGGGCTGCGATCTGCGACATGCTCATATGCGACTGCTCCCGATGATGGCTGACAGGTCTGTCTAAGCTGGAGTTGGTGCCATTACCGGGGGGCGATCGCCTTTCTCTGACCTAGAAGCGGCATCCCCCGGGAACTCCGGTGTGGCCGGATGACCGACGTATCTCCTCGCCTCCTGTTCCTGCACTCCCGAGGAGATCTCTCTCCTCGTTTCTCATCTCCTTACACGTCCACGTGTCCCGTTTTCCGTCACCACTCCCATTTCTCACGGAGGAGACCTCTTTTTTCCCGACATTTTGTTTCCCCAAGAGGCCAGTCCGATGTTGAGCCAACAGCAGGGACGAGGTGTCTTTGCCCTCTCTGTGTAACGGATATATTGAAAACCTACAGAGTTTCCAGGGCGGCTCTTCCTTTATCGCTTTGACATGTCACCATGGACTGTGTTAGAATTGCTCAATTCTTGTCGTTTCTTCGCCTGGGAAATGGACATTTTTAAACACAATTATCTCGATGGAGGAACGTCAGGAAAAAATTTTTCTCGAAGGAGGAATGGAAAGATGAGGTCGAAACAGATTGGCACACCGAGCGAACAGAAGAAGAGGTTTGCCATGCCTCACGTCTACGTTCTGCTGATCTCTCTGACCATCGTCGTGGCGTTGGCCAGCTGGGTGCTCCCGGCTGGGGAGTTTAAGAGGGAGATGAGTGAGGCCGTCCATAGAACCGTCGTGGTTCCTGGGTCGTACGCCCCTGTTGAATCCACTCCGGTTGGACCTTTCCAGACCTTCATCGCCATCCAGAAGGGGATGATCGACGCTGCAGCCATCGTCTTCTTCGTCTTTCTCGCCTACGCCTCCTGGTTCGTCGTCCTGGAGACCAAGGCGCTCAACGCCTTCATCGGCTGGCTGCTTCGTCTCTTCGATGACAAAAGCGACTATATTCTCGTCGTCTTCGTCTACGTCTTTGGCATGATGGCCTCTGTTTTTGGCATGTTTGAGGAGACCTTCGGATTCATCCCCCTCTTCGTTGGCATGGCCATCGCCATGGGGTACGATGCTATTGTCGGGCTGGCCACCGTCGGATTGGCCATCGGCATCGGATATACGGCGGCTGTGATGAACCCCTTCACTGTGATCCTGGCCCAGAACTTCTCAGGGCTTCCCTTTTTGTCGGGGTGGCAGTTCCGCATCGTGACCTGGGTGGTCATGGAGGCTCTGGCCTCCTGGTGGATCGTCCGGTATGCCCGAAGGATCAGGAAGGATCCCTCGTCGGGCTACATGATGGGTCTTGACATGGGGGATCTCCAGCTCGACCACGACGAACTGGTCAACACCCCGTTCAACGCACAAAACAGCGCCATCTGTGGAGTCGTCGTGGTGGCGATCGCGATCCTTGTCTGGGGCGTCACCCAGAAGGGCTGGTATTTCAACGAGCTCGTCGGGACTTTCGTGGCCATGGGGGTCGTCTGTGGCTTTATCGGGGGCTTCTCTCCCAACAAGCTTGCTGACGCCTACGTTCGGGGATTCAAGGACATCGTCTTCGGCGCTATGCTCATCGGGCTTTCCAGGGGTGTCCTCATCGTTCTGAACGAGGGGCACATCATCGACACGGTGGTGTATTATCTCTCGCTCCCCCTCCAAGGTCTTCCCAGATGGCTGGCCGCCGAGGGGATGCTGGTCGTCCAGAACCTGATCAACTTCGTGATCCCCTCGGGAAGCGGTCAGGCCGTGGTGACCATGCCTATTATGGCCCCTCTCTCCGACGTGTTAGGCATATCCAGACAGGTTGCCGTCCTTGCCTTTCAGTTCGGCGACGGCCTGTCCAACCTGATGTGGCCGACGGCCCTCATCCCGGTCATGTGTGCCATTGCCCACGTGCCTCTCACCAAGTGGTATCGGTTCTTCGTGCCCTTTTTCCTCATCGCCCTCCTCTTTCAGGGGCTCTTTGTCGCTGCGGCTGTGGCCCTGGGGGTGAGTTAGATGATTGACCCCCTCTATGATCGGCTTTCGACGAAGCTCGACGGTGTCATCCTACGTTACGAGAGCGAAGCTATAGGTCTGTCGGACTGGATAGCAGCTCACCCCGAGCTCTCCGGCGAGGAATTTCAGGCGACGGATCGAATCGTCGCACTGCTCTCTGATGCGGGGTTTTCGGTTCAGCGTCCTTACGCTGGGCTTCCGACGGCCTTTCTGGCACGAAAAGGCGAGGGTGCTCCGAAGGTCGCTGTTCTCGTCGAATGCGACGCCCTGCCAGGCCTGGGGCATGCCTGTGGACACTGTGTCCACGGAGCTATGTCCGTCTTGGCTGGTCTGGCGATCGGGGAGATCGTCGGCGACATTGCTGGCACAGTCGATGTCGTCGGGACACCGGCGGAGGAGACGGACGGTGCCAAGTGTGCCATGGCCGCGGCAGGGCTTTTTGACGATTACGACCTGGCCATCATGATCCATTCCTTTGGAGGCTCAAGCTCGGCGGCCTTTCGCTCCCTGGCCATGGATGGCTATCGCTTTACCTTCACTGGCAAGGCCGCCCACGCCGCCGCCACTCCCTGGGAGGGGAAAAATGCCCTCAACGCCGTTCAACTGATGTTTCATGCTGTGGATATGCTTCGGCAGCACACGCTTCCAGAGGCCAGAATTCACGGCGTGGTGGATTCCGGTGGAGTTGCACCGAACATCGTCCCGGACAGGGCCATCTGTCGCTTTGAGTTCCGGGCATCCAGGAGAGACTATCTGGATGGCCTGACGGCCAGATGTCTGGATTGCGCTAGGGGAGCTGCCCTCGCCACTGGGACGGAGGTTGTATGGGAGACCTTCGAGTCCAGCTTCGACGAGATGGTCCCTAATCCGCCGGGGGAGGCCTTGATCGAGGAGATCTACCGGGAGCTTGATATTCCTTTCGAGCCTCCAACGGCTCCGTCTGGGTCCACCGACGTGGGGAACGTCTCCCAGCGGTGTCCGGGGCTCCAGCCTTTGCTGGCCATCATGCCCCACAGGTATCCGCTTCACACCGTGGATTTTGCCGCCGCTGTCACCGCTCCAGAGGCCCATCGGGCCCTCGTTCTTGGAGCGAAGGTCATTGGCAGGGCAGCGATCCGAACGTTTCTCGACGATGAGCTCAGAGCCGCCATGAAATCGTTCGTCCCGAAGCGTTAAGGGAGTTACACGAGAGCCCAAAACACAAAGATCGCTCCGTCCCTATTGTGAGACGGAGCGATCTTTGTGTTAAAAGTCCGATGTTCCTTAAAATATAAGGGTAGCTCTCTGTTCCAGTAAAAGTATAGTTGAGAGTTTCAAGCTCCGCAGGCTGTTTCTTGAAATGGCGATCGTGGAACGTTGTCACCGAGCTAAAGTGGTTTATGTTCGTGTCTGGCACGCTTAGGGAAAGTCACCCGAGGATGAGCAGTATCACAGAGTTTTCTCGACCTCTTCTGCCAAAAGACCTTTGTAAAGAGACCAGCAGGCCATCACCATGATTATAGCGAAGGGAGGAGCTGCTGCCAGGGAGATGGTTTGAAGATTTTGCAGTCCGCCGGTCATGAGAAGGACCACCGCCAGAGCTCCCATGAGGATGCCCCAGACGGCCATCTTGTTCTTCGGTGGGTTGAGGTCCCCGTGGGCGGAGTACATAGAGAGGACGAAGGTGGCGGAGTTGGCCGAGGTGACGAAGAACGTGGTGATCAGGACGGTCATCAGGATGGACATCACGGATCCAAGGGGGTAATGAGCGTACATCTCGAAAACGCCCGTGGACATGTCCCCCAGAATTTTTTGGGAAATCTGGATCCCCTTGGAGATCTCCAGGTTAAGTGCGGAGGTGCCGAAAATGGCGAACCAGGTGAAACTTCCCAGAGCAGGGACGACAAATACACCGGCAACGAATTCCCGGATGGTCCGTCCCCGGGAGATTCGGGCCACGAAGGATCCCACGAAGGGAGCCCATGCGATCCACCAGGCCCAGTAGTAGAGGGTCCAGTTTCCCAGGAACGTCTTGTACTCCCCTCCGTAGGGGGCCATGGTGAAACTCTCTGAGACCACGTTGGAGAGATAATCGCCCACTCCGGTCATGAGGGATTCGATGATGGACAGGGTTGGTCCCACAAGGAAAAGGGCCAGCATGAGGATTCCACAGATCAGGAGGTTGAAGTCGGCGACCTTCTTGATGCCCTTTTCGATACCGAGTACCGCTGAGCCGGTGTATAAAATGGCCAAACCGACGATGATGGCGATCTGGATAACCGTGCTCTTGGGAAGGCCGAAAACCTGGCTCAGCCCGCTGTTGAGCTGGAGGGTCCCAAGCCCCAGAGACGTGGTGATCCCCGCCAGAGTTGCGAAAATGGCCAGCACGTCGATGGTCTTTCCAAAGGGACCTCGAACGCCTTTTTCGCCTACGAGAGGCAGAAAAATACTGCTGATCAGGCCCGGAGCGTTCTTTCGGAACTGGAAGAAGGCTAGGGACAGTGCGATGACCGAGTATCCCGCCCAGGGGTGAAGCCCCCAGTGAAAGAAGGATATCCGAATGGCATCTCGGGCTGCCTGTACCGATCCAGGCTCAGCCCCAAAGGGCATTGATCCGAAGTGGTAGATGGGCTCGGCAGCACCGTAGAACACCAGACCGACCCCCATGCCAGCCGAGAAAAGCATGGCGAACCACGACAGATTCCTGAACTCGGGTTTGGAGTCTTTGGGCCCCAGCTTGACCTTGCCGAAACGGCTGAAGGCGATGAACAGACAGAAAATAACGAAGATATTCATGGACAGAAGATAGCCCCACCCGAACTTGTCGGTCAGGACACTGAACAGCTTTTCAGCGAATGCCCCGAAGCTCTCAGGAGAGACCAGACCCCACAGGACTACCCCCAGGGTAATCCCGATGGATACGATAAAAACGGAATTGCTCTTATGCTTGTTTTCGTTCATGCTCAGAGCTCCTCTCATGGGTTTGTGTGAAATACGAGAAAGGATGAAGCCGGAGAGTGGCGTGTCCCCTCCCCGGCTTCCATCGATTTAGACTAGAGTTTTGTGGGGAACACGGTGGGTTCCTCGACCTCTTTGTTCAAAGAATCCAGGGCCACCTCGACCCGATGTTTTCTCAGGGCCCATTCGTCCTCGGGGCTCAGCTCGGGATCTCCCAGAGGATAGGGGACCGACACGGTCTGCACCATCCGGTTGGACCCGACGGTCTTGGCCACGTCCAGAAGGTTGCACATCACCACCACGGGGAATCCCGCACGCTCGATCTCCTTCGCCATCGTTGCACCGCAACGAGTACAGGTTCCTCAGGTGGCCGTCAGAACCACAGCATCCACGCCGGCGTTCTTCAGCTCCTGAGCGATCTCCCTGCCGAACTTGGCAGCGTAGGCCTGGGTGGTCCCGGTTCCTACCGTGACGTAGAAGAAGTCGTGGAGCTTGCCGAACTTGCCTTCCTTTTCCCAGAATCTCATGGCATCCACCGGCACGCCCCGGTCGGGCACGGCACACATGGCAGCCGGGTCGAAGCCGGCGTGGATGGTCTTGAAGACCCCTTGGGGGAGATTGTCCCTCTTGGAGATGTCATACTTGCCCCACTTGGTTGCCGAGGCCGACTGGATATGATCAGGGTTGTCCACTGGCACCACCCCGCCGGAGGAAACGAGGGCGATGGTCGCCTTGCTCAGATCCTTCACGGGAGGTGCAGGGGGGATAGAATCCGTCTTGGGGACCACCAGCTCGCTCTGGAAGGCTTCGCCATTGAGCTTCTTGATGAGCATATCCACGACCCGGTCCGCCGCCATGGTCCCCTTGGGATGGGGGATTTCGAAACGGACGCCCCGGGGATAATAGCCCTCCTCGGCTGCGGGTTTCAGATCCTCTCCCCTGGCGATCTTTTGGGCGAAGGCGGCCATCTTCTCCATATCGTCCTTCATGAATGTGGCCTTTCGTCCACCGTGGAACACGTACGCCTCCGATCTGAACTGCTCGACGCCGGGGTTTTCCTCGTTCATGGACGTGATCACCGGTACGCCGAACTTCTCCTTGACGGCCTTGCACACCAGGCCGCATCCCACTCCGTACCGTCCGGCCATAAAAGCCGGCCCGGCGAAGAATATGTCGAACTCCTCCTTCTCAAGCCATCCCAGGATCTCTGCCATGGCTTCGTCGGTGTGTCCCGTGACGTAGTTATCTCCACAGATGATCGTGTGGGTTACCTGAACGTCGGGCATCATGCCGTTGAGCATGTTGGAGCAGCCGACCAACTCTGTGTGGAAAGTCGGTTTTGCATCGGCGGCTTCCTCGCCTCCAACTTGACCGAAAAACTGATTGATATAGTGAATAGCTTTCATCGCCATGATATCTCACCCCACCCCTAAAAATCGGCGCAGGTCTTCCGGGAAAACCCGCTGATGTGATTGCAACAGAACATGCCGTTGTTCTCCATGGTGGCCGAACCGTCGGGACGAACGCAGCCCTCCCATCCACCGGAACTGCCGTCTCGGGCCAGGGCCTCCAGTTCTCCAATAACCTCCATGGGCTCCAGCTCGAACAGCTGTGATACGTTGCCCGTCGATACCAGGGCGTCGGTCATGGGGTTCATGGACACCAACGGTTGGGAACCGCCGTCTCGGCCCGTTGCCTCGTCGGAAATGCCCACGGTTTTGATGCCGATCTTCTCCAGCTCGACCAGGGCTGCGGTGTAGTCTACGTCAGGGTTTCCGTAGCCTTCCTCGGCTACGATCGCCCCCACGGCTCCCAGGTTAGACGCCATCTGGGCAAGCATCTTGGCACACCGGTCCTTCTCGGTCATCTTCACGTTTAGGGTTGACATGATCACGCCCAGGAAGTTGATCGTCTTGCCGTGCTCGGCCAAGAGTCGTTTCACCACCGGGTTCACTCCAAACTCGTACGTGGAGATCTTGGACGACGTGGGCATGAAACTTCCCGAGACCATGCAGCCGTCCAACAGCTCGTTAGGATGCATGAACGTCGGCAGCATGTGATTGCCGTCCCAGCCGTAGATCAGGGTGTTGTACCCCATAGCCTCCATCTGGGTCTGAGGCTGAAGGACATAGACCACCCCGGGAAGCTCGTTCTCCTTGGCTGAGCGTTCGGTTACCGGCGGTAATTCGAAGACCTCCATGGACTCGGGCGCCATGTCCTTGACGCACTGGCCGATGAACTCGGCGAGCTTCATGCCACCCCAGCGAAGAGCCTTGTTTTTCTTCTGCTGCTCATGGCGTTCGAAATCCTCGTTGGTATCGGCCACGAACACCAGGTTCACCATGTTGCCGAAGATGGTCTGATCCTGGTAGCGACCGCCCATATCGATAACGCCGTCCTGGAACCCGCCCATGTGCTCGCCCACAACGATCAGGCTGCATCCCTTCAGGGCGTGAGTCCGACCGTGACCGGCCTGTCCCAGAGGGGAGGTGACCCCGGGAAAGATCCCCTGACTCTTGCCCGAGACCTTGCATCGCATCTCGACGGCCTCTTTGACGGGGCACAGACGAACCCTGTCTCCTGGATGGACGATCCTGAGGTCGGCTGTCGTGATGCCCGGTTCCTCCTCCTTGACGTGGTTGAGGAGCTCCTCTTTGTTGACGGTCAGGATGCCGTCAGCGTACGAGAGCGCCTCGCCGAAAACGATATCTTTAACGTGAAACTCACCTATCTCAAGCTTCATAGACCATGTCCCCTTTCGTATGAGGTCGCGACGGGAAAACGCCTTTTGTTCGTTTTATTGTAGAGGGGTATGATGTACAGTTCTATCGGTAAGAGCGTGATTCCTCCGTCATGAAAAACGTGATTTTTATGTCCCTATGAATCTGACGAGGAGCGTATAACTGCTGCAAAGGCCCTTGTTCTGGAGAGAAACGTTGGAGACTCAGATTCAGATCTTCAGGTTTGCCGTTGAAATGAATCAAGGGAGGGCAGAAGCCCTCCCTTGATTCATTTCAACTTTTGTTTGGGGACCCACTTCGGTCATCCGTGGTTTTGTCACGTCAGATCGGCCAGGCCTTCCCGAATGGCGAAGCGGGTGAGTTCGGCGATACTGCCGCAGTTCACCTTTTCCATTATTTTTCGTCGATGAGTGTCCACCGTGTTTTTGCTGATGTGGAGGCCTTCGGCGATGGCCCGGGAGGTGTCACCTCGCACCAGCATTGTCAAGACCTCTCGTTCCCGATCGGAGAGGAGGGATGCAGGAGAAGGGATGTCCATGTCCAGGAGCTTGATATATTCTTGTACCAATATGGAGGCGATCTTGGGCGAGAGGTACACGTCTCCAGACGCCACGGTTCGGATTGCTTGGATGAGCTGGGTGGAGCTGCCCTCCTTGAGGGCGTAGCCCGACGCACCGGCCCGGAATATCTCTGCGATGAAGCGTTTGTCGGCGTGCATCGACAGGGCCAGGATGGGGAGATCCTTCCTCGATGATCTGATTCGCCGTGCGGTCTCGACGCCGTTCATCTCCGGCATGGTGATGTCCATGACCAATACTTTGGGGCGAAGTCGGAGGACGTGTTCCAGGGCCTCCCTGCCGTTTCGGGCCAAAGCCAGAATTTCCAGATCCGGCTCTTTGTTCAGGATGTCTTGAAGGCCCTCAAGAAACAGTTCGTGGTCGTCGGCCAGGACCAGGGAGATCATGACGGTGCCTTCGCTGCCCCATGTGGGTGGGGCATGAACAGGGGGGCGGTCATGGCGATAGTGGCTCCGGCTCCTGGTTCGGAGATGATCTTGATGGACCCGCCGATGGGATGAAGGCGCTCTCGGATGCTGAAGAGGCCGAACCCCTTAAGCTGCCCCCATTTCAGCGTAAAGGGGTGAGGAAAGCCCACGCCGTCGTCCTCCACGACGACCTGGATTTTGCCCGGTCCCCGGTGAACCCGAATGGATACATGGGATGCCTGGGCGTGCTTGATCACGTTGACTAGGAGTTCCCTGGTCATCTGGTAGAGGAGGATACATATCTGGTTGTCGGCTTGATGGGTCAGATTGCCTCCCTGAAAGTCGTAGGCGATTGCCTCTGGCTTGAGAAGCCGCTCTGCCAGGGCCTCAAGTGCCGGGTTGAGACCCAGTTCGTACAGGGTAGGGGGACTCACCTGGAACATGAGGTCCCGGCTGTCCTCAATGAGGGCCTCCACCGATTGGATAGCCTGATCGATGGCTTCCGGGGAGATCCCGTTCTCCCGAAAGGACTGAAGACGATGGAGGAGCGAGACAAGCGAGTACCCTATGGTGTCGTGGAGCTGGGTTGCGATGGCCCGTCGAGTTTGCTCCTCCGACAGGGTCAGCTGGGCAGCGAGACCTCGGAGCTCCTCTCTGTATTCCAGAAGCAGTTCCTGTTTCTCCCGAAGTTTTTCCTCGGATTTTTTCCATTTGGTGCGATCCAGAAAGATCACCGACACCCGGTCAGGAGGGATGGGAAAGGCGATGGCTTCCAGGTATTTGTCGATCTCCCGGCAATAGCTTTCGCAGTGGGCCGACGTCTCCTTTTCCAAGCTGTCGAGGATAATCCGATGCCAGCATGCTTCCGTTGTGGGCCAGACCTGGGGGAAGGTTTTTCCCACCACGTCGTCTTTCGAGACGCCCATAACCCGTTCGTACGCTGGATTCACGTCGAGAAAGCGGATGATCTCCCCCTCCAGCCGGTACAGGGCGATGGGGTCGAATGTTCGGTCGAAAAAGAGCCTGTAGGAGATATCGTCCAGGCTCCTGTCGTCTTTCGTCATAGCGTTAAGTCCCTTTCTATGCAAGGTTGGGTTTTTCGTGTGGCTCTAATAATACGTCATTTGTTCAGGGATGGCTATGAAAGGATCGACTCAGGGGCTCTGTCCCCGTAGTTGTGAGACCGGATCAGAGGGATACAGTAATCCTGACCGGCGGCGGGCTGAAGACTACGTCAAGTCTTGCTGCTTCTGGCCTGACGTGGGAGGAGTTTTTCCGTTTGAACCTGGCTGGTACGTTGACGGTCTGATCAAAGGGCGGGATCCTCTTTGGCAAGCTTCGCCTTGCCTCTGGCTTTCCGTGGGGGTATCATAACGAAGTTACGTTGGAGGTGTTGGAATACATGCGTTGCCTTGCCACTTTTGATGTCACCAGTATGGCTCTGTTGTTTGAGCGTGTCTGTCGAAAGGCCGATCTTGCTGTAAAGATCATCCCGGTGCCCCGGAGCCTGTCGTCGAGCTGCGGGTTGGCCTGTGAATATCCCTGCGGTGAAGAGGACACCATACGTGGCCTCTGCGCCGATCGGGATATCGACGTTGTGAATTGGCATCATATGGGGGAGTCCTGATCGCTCATGCTGGACAGACGCTTGATTCAGGAGATGTACGACGCAGCTCAGACCAGCCCTCTGGATGGTGCTCAAACTGCGGCGTCGGTATATTGGCGGATGTTGGCCATGGCTGAGGGCCAGTCGATGACGGTGCAGTTCGAGCCCGGTGAGGATTTTTCCGTAATCTGTGTCTCGGGTGGGTACGAGGTTCGATGATGGCGAGAGGACCCAAAAGGGAGAAACGCTCCCCGGATCAATGGGACGACGGCGTCGTTCATGAGTCCCACTTTGCCGAGGCGGCCGAGGCCCTGGGATTTTCAATTGCCCAACCGGATAAAGAGGCCCCATCGGTCTCACCGTCTTCGGGACGTCCTGAAATAGCGGAAATCCTCCGGGGGCAGCGTGCAGGGCTTCGGATCGAGAGAAAGGGGCGACGGGGAAAGACCGTCACGGTGGTCGAGGCGCTGGTTCTCCTGCCGGAAGCTTTGGCTCAGGTGGCTCGGGAGCTTCGCAAGGCTTTGGGGTGTGGCTCCTCCGTGGAGGATGGCGCTGTGGTTTTGCAGGGGGACAATCGGGATCGCATCGCCTCATGGCTTCGAGCTCGGGGCGTTCACGTTCGAGGATGACCCGAAGGGTTGGGAGGGACGAATATTCATGAAAAAAACCGTTATGACTGATGAACGATTGAGGGAGTTGGAGGAAGGTTTCCGGCAGTGTTCCGGCTGGGCTGTGTCCATGGTAGCTCGAGCCGGAAGCGGGCATCCCGCCGGCTCCCTGTCGAGTATGAGATTGTACATGGCCGCCTACGAGCAGGCGGATCTGTCGCCCGAAAACTGGCGGGAGATCGACAGGGATCACGTTGTCATCAGCCATGGCCACACGTCTCCCGGGGCGTATGCTGCCCTGGCATATCACGGTTTTGTCGATCCTCTTGACGTTATCGCCGGTTTCAGGAGATGCGGCAGTGCCTTTCAGGGACACGTAGAGCGCACCGTCCCCGGAATCGACTGGGGAAGCGGCAACCTCGGCCAGGGATTGGCCGCCGCCGTGGGGTTTGCCCTGGCGTTGAAGGCCAGGGGGGCGGACCGCTGGGTCTACGTGCTCATGGGAGATGGCGAACAGCCCAAAGGACAGGTGGCCGAGGCTCGACGCATCGCCGTGGCTCATGGGGTCAAAAACATCACCGTGCTGGTGGACTGTAACGATATTCAGATCAGCGGTCGGGTGGAGGAGGTCATGCCGGTGAACATCCCGGCTCTCTGGGAGGCAGACGGCTGGACTGTTCTCAAGGCCGACGGTCGCGATTTTGCGTCCATCTACGAAAGCATGGATCAGGCTCGTGCCCAGGAAGCTCCCACGGTGATTTTCTGTTCCACCGTCATGGGTGACGGAGTCTCCTTTATGGAGGACAAGCCGGACTATCATGGCAAGGCTGCCACGGGGGACCTGTACCGTCAGGCCATGGAGGAGCTTGACCAGCCCGATTGGTTGTCTCGGGTGGCGGATCGTGCTGAGCCCGTCGTGACCGGGTATGAGGATATTCCGCTTCCTTTAGTGAACCTGGAGCTCGGTACCCCGAACACCTATGGCCTTGATGGAAAGACTGATAACAGATCTGCCTTCGGGAACGCTCTGGCCGACGTGGGGGAGCTCAATATCGGAGTGGCAGGCAAGACGCCTATCCTGGTTTTTGACTGCGATCTGTCCGGTTCTGTCAAGACCGCTGCCTTTGCGAAGGCCCTTCCTGCCCGATTCGTCCAGTGCGGGATCCAGGAACACGGCACCGCGACGGTGGCAGGAGCTGCCAGCTGTTGCGGGGTCGTCCCCGTGTGGGCCGATTTCGGTGCCTTCGGCTTGGCCGAGGTCTATAACCAGCAGCGCCTCAACGACATCAACAGGACGAACCTTAAGCTCGTCCTCACCCACGTGGGGCTCGACGTGGGGGAGGACGGAATGACCCATCAGTCCATCGACTACATCTCCCTTCTCGCCAACACCTTTGGCTGGAAGCTCGTGGTGCCAGTCGATCCCAACCAGACCGACCGGGCGACCCGGTGGGCCCTGACCGAGCCGGGGAACGTGTGCCTCGCCATGGGGCGAAGCACCATGGTTCCGGTTGCCGGTCTTGACGGCGAGCCCTTTTTCGGGGAGCGACCCTTCCGATACGGCGAGGCGATTCGCCTTCGAGACGGCGACGACGGGGCTGTTCTGGCCCTGGGGGCCATGACGGCCAGAGCTTTGGAGGCCGCAGATCGTCTGGCCGAGAGGGGCGTGCATGTCAAGGTCTACGCCGTCTCCTGTCCTCTGGAGGTCGATCAGAAGGCCCTTGCAGACGCGACCTCAACGGGAAGGGTTGTCACCCTGGAGGATCACTGTGCCAGAACCGGCATGGGCGCTCTGTGGAGTTTGGCTGCCGCTGAGCTGGGAGCACGGTCTTCTTGGCGCTTTATGGGGGTCACCAGATATGGCGATTCGGGACCCAGTGCCGACGTTTACCGAGCCATGGGGCTTACCGCCGAGGATGTGGTTACCGCTGTGGAGAGCCTGATTCGGTGATCGACGGTCGGACCATCTCTCTCGGGGGATACGCCCGACTCTGGGCCTCCAATAAAAAAAGTGACGCCTTTTTGGTTCGTGTGACTTCCGGTGGTACGCTCGGCAGTCGACTGGGGGCGATTTATCACGACGATATCCTGGCCGCTGGGTACGGCGGTCAGGTGATCTCATCTAAAGGAACGGTTTTTTTCGTGCTTCGCCCGACTCTGGCGGATTTCTGTACCAAGATTCGCCGAGTGACCCAGGTGGTATACCCTAAGGACATCGGGGCGGTCCTCCTCTCCCTGAACGTGGGACCGGGAGCGTCGGTTCTCGAGTGCGGTTCGGGTTCCGGGGGAATGACGGTGGTCCTGGCCCACATGGTGGGAGACGAGGGGACAGTGGTCAGCTACGATCTTCGGGAGGAGCATCAGGCTGTGGCCCGGGAAAACTGTCACAGGTGGGGTGTTGGTGACCGGGTCCGGTTTTGCCTGGCCGACCTGGAGATGGCCCCCATCGCCGAGCAGGATATGGACGCCTGTTTTGTGGACGTTCGGTGTCCCTGGAAGGTGCTTCCGTCGGTCCTCCCGTCCATTGTACCCGGTGGCCGGGTGGGGATTTTGGTCCCCACGGTGAACCAGGTGGAAAGTACTCTCTCCTGCCTCAGAGAGCAGGGCTGTGCCGATCTGTCGGTGATCGAGACCTTTCAGCGTCGGTGGCGAACCAACCCGGAACGGCTTCGCCCCGACGATACTATGGTGGGGCACACGGGGTTTCTCGTCTTTGCGTCCACGCTGTCTGAGGAGGTGGCCCCGGATGAGTACTGGTAAGGAGATCCTTCTTCACGTCTGTTGCGGCCCTGACGCTACGATTCCCTGGCCGGATCTGACCGACGAGGGATACGCCGTGACGGCTTTCTTCTACGGCGGCAACATTCATCCGATGGACGAATTTCTCCGCCGCCTGGAAGCCGTCCGAATCGTACACACCAACTCCCATGGGCGCCTCCTTCCGTCCTCCTATACCCCAGAGCCCTGGCTTTCGGCGGTGCAGGGACTGGAGGACGAGCCCGAAGGGGGCCGACGCTGCTCTCTCTGCTACGGACTTCAGATCCGAGCTGCGGCTCGGGCTGCCGTTGAGCTGGGAATTGGCCGAATCACCACGACCTTGACGATCAGCCCTCACAAAAATCCCAATGAAATTAACAGAATCGGTCGTATGGAGGCTGAGGCAGAGGGCCTTATGTGGGAGGATCGGATCTGGAGAAAAAAAGATGGTTTCCTTCGGTCGGTCCGGGAAAGCCGTCGGCTGGGTATCTACCGCCAGGACTACTGTGGTTGTCTGTACAGTATGAGAGAACGGAGGGAAAGCCATGAGCGCTGACGGTCACATCGGCAAACTGCCGCCCGAGGAGCTGGAAAGTCAAATCCTTCGCTATCGAGGAGCGTCACGTCCTGAGGTCCTGGTAGGGCCGGGAATCGGGGAGGATGCAGCTCTCATTCGGTGGCCGGATGAACGCCTGCTCACCGTCTCGTCGGATCCCATCGTGGGTGCCCAGGAAGGGGCAGGTCGATACCTGGTCCACGTCAACGCCAACGACATCGCCTGCAAGGGCGGCGATCCCGCGTATCTTGTGGTGACCCTGCTGGTCCCCGTGGCTCTCGGCCGTCCCTTTGCCGAGATGATCATGGCCGAGATCGACGAAGAATGTCGGGACCTGGGCGTTGCCGTTGTCGGCGGTCACACCGAGATCACCGATCGACATGTGAACCCGGTGGTTATGGGGACCATGATCGGAACGACCGAGTACCGGTATTGCTCCGATAACATGGCACCGGGTGACGCTATTTTGGCCACGAAACATATCGGTTTGGAGGGAATGGCCATCCTTGCCCACGACAGGCCTGACTTGCTGGGGTGTCTTGCCCCGGGGGAGATCGACGAGATTTGCTTGTGGCTTGATCGTATCTCGGTGATACCTGAGGCCCGGGCTATCCGCCATCTGGCCTCGTTCATGCACGATCCGACGGAGGGCGGTTTTATGGGTGGGATCTCCGAGCTCTCCCGACTTGGTCGTATCGCCGTTGACCTGGATGTCTCGGCTCTCCCGGTGGACGATCTCACCCGTCGGGTTGCCGACAAGCTGGGCTTTGATCCATTGAAATTAATTTCATCTGGGGTCCTCCTGGCGGTTGTCCCTCAAAAACATGAAGACGAGGCCCTGTCGATTTTGTCGAGGCAGGGCATCCCCGGAACCCTGGTAGGACGGATCACCGATGGGCCGGGAAACCTGACCGTCTCCACCGAGGAGGAACTCTGGCGAATTCTCAGAATGGAGACGAGAGGAGAATAACCATGGCCTTCGATCACCTATGGAACAGACTTGACCGGCTTCGGGATGAGATGCTCCGACATACGGTGGACGGCGTGCTCTTTTTAAGTGTCGAGAGTTTCGGCATTGAAAATCTCTTTTACTTCTCGGGGTTTCGAGGAAGCTCCGCTGCCCTCCTGATCACCCAGAAGGACGCTGTCCTCGCTACCGATGGCCGATATGTGGCACAAGCAGCCGCCCAGAGTCCCTTCCGAATTGTCCCCCATGGCAAAAAACAAACTCTCCTGGACATGGTTGGGGAACTCCTGCGCCGATGTGGTGTCACCCGGTGTGGATTCGAGGGAGATGCTGTGACCTACAGCGTGTATCAGCGCCTGTCAAAACTCTCTGCTACCTTACAGGATATGAAAGGCGCCGTTTCGTTGCTCCGAAGACCCAAAGACAACGTGGAGGTCGCCCTTATTACCAAGACCTGTCGGATCGCTGCTGCAGCGTACGACCGAACCCTTCGTGAGATTCGTCCCGGAATGACCGAATTGGAGATCGCCAAGCGTCTGGAGGCCCATATAGTCTCCCTTGGCGGTGAGGGCGGATGGCCCAGGAGCCCTTTTATCGTGGCCTCTGGGGTGCGAAGCGCCATGCCTCACGGCGTGGCTTCCACGAAACAGGTCTGCGAAGGAGAGTGGGTGACCGTCGATTTTGGGGCGTCCTGCGAAGGCTACATGTCCGATCTGACCCGAAATTTTGCTCTGGGGTACGTCTCCGACCCCGAATTTCTCAAAATCCACGACATACTTCAAGAATCCCATGCTCAGGGAGCTCAGGCCATCGTGCCGGGATCTTCGTGTCTGGAGGTGGATCAAGCCGCACGAAAAGTCATCCAAGAAGCAGGCTATGGCCAGTACTTCAGCCATGGATTGGGGCACGGCCTGGGCGTGGAGATCCACGAATCTCCCCGACTGTCTCCCCGATCCGTTGACAGCCTGGCAGTCGGGGACGTTGTGACGATCGAGCCTGGAATCTACATACCTGATCGGGGAGGCCTGAGGATCGAGGATGACTACCTGGTCACGGAGGATGGAGCCGTGCGCCTCTCTGAAGGCTTGAGCCAGGACTTTAGAATCCTGGCGGTTTGAGGCCCGTCAAGACATCTTGTTGGCCTGTATTAAGAGGAAGGAGTCTTCACAGAGACGAAGAGTGGCAGGGGTTTTGAGAAAAGCATATCCCAAGACCGATGGCATCCAGAGCCCAAAGCCATGAGACTTTGAGCTGGCGAATACGGTGGAACCGATAAGGTGTTTTTATGGGGTCTGCTTTATGAGAAACAGAAAGGCTTTTGTCAATCCTGATTTTTATTGACTCCGTAAAAGGAAGTCATATGCCCTACTTATAATAGGGCTATGTTTATGTTTGAAATAAACAGTTATTTTTTGTAGCATACGATTGTTTTGTTTAATGATACAATTGAAGCTAGTATTAGCGATACGGCAAGAGGAACGGTAAAAATATAAAAATTACAGGAGAGTATGATGAGCAATAATACCGGTCTGCCTGTGCGTGAACACACAGAGACAGGCGCAAATCTCGGCTTTGAAGATAAACTGTGGATGGCGGCTGACAAGCTGCGTGGCACGATGGATTCTGCCGAGTATAAACATGTGGTGCTTGGCCTGATCTTTTTGAAATACATCTCCGACTCTTTTTCCGAAAAATATAGAGCACTGCAGGCTGAAGAATTTGCTGATCCGGAAGACCGTGATGAATATCTGGCGGACAACGTGTTCTGGGTGCCTGAAGAAGCCCGCTGGGCTTTTCTGCAGGGCAAGGCCAAAGACCCGAAAATCGGTCAGTTGATCGATGAGGCGATGACCGCCATTGAACGGGACAACAAAACCCTCAAAGGCGTCCTGCCAAAAGATTATGCTCGGCCTGCGCTGGATAAATCACGCCTTGGTGAGCTGATCGACCTGATTGCCACTATTGGCCTTGGTGATGCCGAGAGCAGAAAGAAAGATATTCTGGGTCGCGTATATGAATATTTTCTCGCCAGGTTTGCTGAAAAAGAAGGCAAAGGCGGCGGTGAATTCTATACGCCGCAGTGTGTGGTAAAGCTGTTGGTTGAAATGCTGGAGCCTTACAGTGGGCGAGTCTATGACCCGTGCTGCGGTTCGGGTGGTATGTTTGTTCAGGCGATTAAGTTCATTCAGGCCCATGCAGGCGGAAACGGCAATGGTAACGGTGTCCCTAATGGCGTGAAGCGGGATATTGCCATTTACGGGCAGGAATCCAACTATACAACCTTTCGTCTGGCAAAGATGAATATGGCGATTCGCGGTATTGATGCCGA
>PDTB01000028.1 GCA_002748665.1 Dethiosulfovibrio peptidovorans
ACCCGGACCAACCCATGCCATAACCGGGGAGAAATCATTCACGCCTTGTCTCTTCAAAAAATTCGCCGCTGAGGCCACCACGTTCAAGGTAGTCCCCGCAAATCCCGAATGAAGAGAGAGACGCCAAGGACAAGGGCTGTCACAGGAGAGAAAAACAGGGTAGCAATCTGCAAACTGAAGGGTCGATATCACGCCCTCCCGTTGAAGAAAGACACCGTCACCTTCGATGTCCCCCTCCGCGATGGTCTCCTCATCGAGGATCCGATCCCCATGAACCTGTTTCAGAGAGAGGGTCGGCCCCAAAGACCTCAGCATGGAGATAACCTGGTCCTGAGGGCAGGGATCGTCAAAACGGAGGGTGAGGGCAGCTAGAGGTACAGCCCCGTCCATGAACTCCAGGATCGGTATCCCTCGCCACAGGCCCTTACGAAAGAACGGAGGCACTATTCCTGCATATGGGCCAATATCCAGCCCACCAGGTACAGGCTGCCGCAACAGAGCACGACGTCGCCCCGACGAAGAGCCAACTCCAGGGCACAATCGGGATGGGAGACGGCTATCGGGGGACCGGTCCACGGCAGAGACGCCGCTATCCAGTAAAGGACCTCGGCGGAGGCGCATCGGTCATTACCCGGAACCTGAGTACAGATCAACCGACAGGCGATGGATCGAGAGAGGATCTCCAGGGTCTTTCGGTAATCCTTATCGGCCATGGAGGCGTACACCACGACCAAACGTTCACGCCCGAATAAACGCGGCAGATTCTCAGCCAGAGCCTCCATGCCATGTGGATTATGAGCACCATCCACCAGAATTGGCGGTCGTTGACTCACAACCTGGAGCCTTCCGGGCCATTGGGTCGCCTTAAAACCGTGGAGTATAGCCTCCTCCTCCAAAAGGGGGAACCGATCCTTCAGAGTCAAACACGCCTCGTATGCCAGGGCGGCGTTTCGCCCCTGGTGAGCTCCAATGAGCCCCAGTGAAACAGGTGTATCACGATCTCCCCGACGAAGGACACAGCTCGTACCGGAGAGCCCCACGGTGAGATTCTCTACGGACACGTCCTGATCGACCACGATCCCCTGCGCTCCACGAGCACGGCATACGTCAACGAACAGGCGGGAGAGTGGACCGCCTCCGTCCCCAGCGTAGACAGCAGCTGTCTTGTCTCTGACCACAGCGAACTTTTCTCCTGCAACAGCTTCGAGACTGTCTCCCAAAAACTCACAGTGATCCATAGCTATAGGGGACACCACGGATACAATCACATTGGACAAGACGTTGGTGGCGTCCAATCGCCCCCCCATCCCAGCCTCAACGACGGCGACATCCACCTCTGACTCAGCTATGAGGAGGATAGCCGCAGTCGTGAGAACCTCGAAGTACGTCGGTCGATCCAGGGAGAGAACATGATCACGCTGGAGCCGCTCCTCCACACGCTTCAGGGCCTGCATCCAACAGTTTGGAGGCAGGGGAGCACCGTCCACCAGGAGCCGTTCGCCAAAGCTGACCAGGTGAGGGCTGGAGTACAGAGCCGTCCGATATCCGGCCTCCCTGAGAGCCGAGGTCATCATAGCGGATGTGGATCCCTTGCCGTTCGTTCCCACCACGTGGATCGATGAGAAACGACCTTCGGGATGATCCAGAAGGTCGAGAAGCCGGGAGACCCTTTCGAGTCCAGGATTGATCACCGGACTCGAAAGATCGTTCAAGAGAGCCTCGACAGCCTCGTACGGCCCGGCGAACGACGAGACGGTCATTCTGACAGACTCGCCACGTTGTCCTCAATCCGCCGAATGCGTCTCTCAAAATCGTCGATCCGCTGACGTTCCTTCTCCACCACGTCGGCAGGAGCTCGTTCCACGAAGTTGGGGTTAGAGAGCTTCCCACGGCTCTTCTCCAGGTCTCTCCGTACCTGGTCTCGCTCCTGAGTCAGTCGCTGAATTTCGCTGTCCACGTCCAAAAGATCTCCTACAGGCAACGAGACTATGCCAAAGTCCAGAACGGTACTGAGAGCCTTGGGAGCCCCTTCCGATGTGGGATGGATAGAGATGGACTCCACCTTGGTCAGAAGGGAGATGAGGTCACTGTTGTCCCTGATCAAAGCCGCTGCATCTGGACGATCAGTCCGAACCACGATGGACTGAACCGATTTCTGGGGCGGAAGCCCTGCCTCTGCCCGAAGGTTTCTGACCGTCCGAATCAGTTCCCGGAGGATGTCCATATCGCCACATCTTCGAACGGATTGATCGTCGACCTCAAGGAGAACCCAGGACTCCCTCTCCATGGGAATATGACCAAAAGCAAAAGCCTGCCACAACTCCTCGGTGACGAAAGGCACGAAGGGATGAAGCATCGTCAGAACGCCACGGAAGACCTCAAGAAGCACCCACAGGGTAGCCTCCTTTCGCGTCTCTCCCTGGTTTCCCCACAGGGCTGGCTTGGACATCTCCACGTACCAGTCACACAGGTCTCCCCATATAAAATCGTACAGAAGCCTGGCAGCATCGCCGATCAGGTATGCATCCAGATTGTCGGTTACCTGGACGTTCACTTGGGCGAGTCGATCCATGATCCAACGATCATGGAGCCGAAGATGATCCGGTTCGGGGCGATTCGGCTCGTCGTCTCCCAGGTTCATAAGAGCAAAACGGCTGGCGTTCCATATCTTGTTCAGGAAATGCCGGTAATTCTCTATCTTGGCCGGACTCAGGAGGATGTCCCGACCAGGCATCGTGAGCGCAGCTACGGTAAACCGGAGGGAATCGGCGCCAAACTGATCAATCATGGTCAGGGGGTCGATCACGTTCCCCTTGGATTTGGACATTTTCTGACCACGCTCGTCCCGAACAAGGGCATGGATGTACACGTCCTCAAAGGGGATCTCGTCCATAAACTCAAGCCCCATCATGATCATCCTGGAAACCCAAAAGAAAATGATATCGAAGCCAGTCACCATAAGGGACGTGGGGTAGAAATATTGAAGATCCTGGGTATCATCGGGCCACCCCAGGGTAGAAAAAGGCCACAGAGCACTGCTGAACCACGTGTCCAACACGTCCTCGTCCTGGGTCAGAGCCGATGAGCCACAGGAGACGCAGCGATCAGGGTCGGTCTCGGAGACCGTCAAATGACCGCAGTCTCCACACGTCCAGGCCGGGATGCGGTGTCCCCACCAGAGCTGTCGGGAGATACACCAGTCACGGATGTTCTCCATCCATTGGTAGTATGTCTTGGTCCAGTGTTCTGGAAGCCACCGTATGAGCCCTTCCTGCACGGCGGTCACGCCTCGATCGGCCAGAGGTTTAGCCTTGACGAACCACTGTTCTGAGAGGTAGGGTTCGACCACTGTATTGCACCGGTAGCAATGCCCCACCTGGTGGGGAAGGTCCTCCACAGAGCTCAGAAGTCCCTGGGCCTCCAGATCCCCCACAGCCCGTTCCCGAGCCAGGGCTACCGGGAGCCCCTTGTACTCACCGGCATTCTCGTTCATAATCCCATGGTCGTCGATGACCTGAAGCTGCTCCAGACCGTGACGCTGTCCGACCAGAAAGTCGTTGGGATCGTGAGCTGGGGTGATCTTGACAAAACCCGTTCCGAACTCGGGATCTACCATATTGTCCTCAATAATCGGGATGGCCCTACCACCAGTGAGCGGAGCGACCACTTTTTTGCCTATAAGGTGCCGGTGTTTTTCGTCCCTCGGATGCACTGCCACAGCCACGTCACCCAGGATGGTCTCGGGACGAGTGGTGGCAACTACGATGTGACCGGGCTCGTCGATAATTTTGTAGATCACGTGATAGAGTTTTCCTGGCTCTTCCGAGTGCTCCACCTCCAGGTCGGATAGTGCCGTCTGACACCGGGGACACCAGTTGATGATGTACTTTCCCCGATAGATCAATCCCTTCTCGTAGAGTCGAACGAATACGGCACGAACGGCCTTGGAGAGGCCCTCGTCCATGGTAAAACGAAGTCGTCGCCAGTCACAGGAATTGCCCAGTTTTTTCTGCTGGGTAATGATCCTGTTGCCATATTCCTCTTTCCACGCCCAGACCCGCTCAATAAACTCATCCCGGGGCATATCGTGTCTGGAACGGCCTTCCCTGGCCAGTTCCCGCTCCACCACGTTCTGGGTAGCGATGCCGGCATGGTCCGTTCCGGGGAGCCAGAGTACGTTAAACCCCCTCATCCGCTTGTACCGACAGATAATGTCCTGAAAAGTGTTGTTGAAAGCGTGCCCCATGTGGAGGGACCCTGTTACGTTTGGCGGCGGAATAACGATTGAAAATACCTTTTTCGAGGGGTCTACATCGGCCTCGAACAGTTTTTCGTCCAGCCACCATTGGTACCATTTATCCTCTATGGGTTTAGGATCGTAGTTTTTGGAAAGGTCAGTGCGACGCTGGTTCATTATCGTTCCCCCTCGTTCTCTCCGTATTGGCGCCATTCGATCAGATACTCCCCGATAAACCGTTTCAGCTCATTCAAGCCCATTCCGTCCTCAGCAGAGGTGACGGGCGGAACGTCCACAGAACGTACCCCCTCCCGGATATACCGAAAGAGCTCACCCTTACGCTTACTGCGGGAGACCTTATCTCCCTTTGTAAAAACGGTCAGGATGGGCAGCCCCAATCCGTCGACCCATTCCTGAAGCTCCCGGTCGTTCTTCAAAAGCCCGTGGCGAAAATCAACCAGATGAACCACCAATGCCAAGGAGCGCCTGGTGGTCATGTATCTCTCTATGAGCCGTCGCCACTGATCCTGCTCTTTCTTGCTTCGAGCCGCATAGCCATACCCCGGAAGGTCGACCAGGATGAAGGGATCTCCCGCTCCGTTCACCTCGAAAAAGTTGATACTCCTGGTTTTTCCGGGTTTTGAGCTGATATGAGCGATTTTCTGGTCGATAAGACGATTGAGAAGGCTGGATTTCCCGACATTGGACCGCCCAGCCAGTGCGATCTCTGGATACTGTTCCCCGATAAATTGGCCGGACTCAAAGGCCGTCCGAACCAGACTGGCCCGCCATCGCATCAATCAGCCTCCAGAGCGTGGCGGAAGACCTCCTTCGCAGAGGAGACGAATATGAAGGAGAGTCCCTCCCGAACCCAACCTTCCAGTTCCTCCACATCGGGACGATTTCCCTCAGGCATGATAAGGGAAGTGATCTTGTTCCTCTTGGCGGCCAGGACCTTCTCTCGGACTCCCCCGATTGGGAGAACCTGACCTAAAAGAGATATCTCACCGGTCATGGCCACGTTAGGCCTGTACCGACGACCAGCCAGGACAGACAATATAACCACAGCCATGGTGATCCCCGCAGAGGGACCGTCCTTGGGGATGGCTCCCTCTGGCACGTGAAGATGGACATCAAATTGCCCCCAGTTCAAGCTACCGAGTCCCAGCTGAGAGCTGTGTCCCTTGAGATACCCCATAGCCGTCTGGGCCGATTCCTGCATGATGGTCCCTAAGTTTCCGGTTAAGGTGACTTGTCCCTTTCCTTCACAGGAGATGGCCTCAATGACGAGCACTTCCCCCCCAGCCTGGGTCCAGGCCAGTCCAAGAGCGATTCCTCGTCTGGGAGACTTGGAAAGCCGAAGGTCGTATCTCTTGGGAGCCCCGAGGAAGTCCTTGATGTTTTTGGACGAGACAATCACCTTTCCCCGAGGCGTGTCATCACTCTCAGCCTCCACGATCGCCATGGCTGCCTTGCGGCAGATGGCCGACATCTTTCGTTCCAGGTTCCGAACCCCGGCTTCTCTGGTATACTCCGACACGATCTTTCGATAGACTCCGTCGGAGATGGAGAGATCTTTACGGGTCAGACCGTTTTCTCGAAGGAGCTTGGGCAAGAGGTGTTTCTTGGCGATATGAAGTTTCTCCTCCATAACGTACCCCGATAGCTCGATGACCTCCATCCGATCCAGAAGAGCTCGGGGGATGGTATGAGTCACGTTGGCCGTGGTGATAAACAGAACCTGGCTCAGGTCGAAGGGGACCTCCAGATAATGGTCGGTAAATCGATCGTTCTGTTCGGGATCCAGGACCTCCAGCAGAGCCGAGGCCGGATCACCTCGAAAATCGTTGCCTAACTTGTCAACTTCGTCCATGAGAAGGACCGGATTTTTAGTGCCTGCCTGTTTTATCTTCTGGATAATCCGTCCGGGCATGGACCCGATGTAGGTTCGACGATGCCCCCGAATCTCGGCCTCGTCCCGGACACCGCCGAGGGACATACTCACAAAGGTCCGCCCCATGGCGTCGGCAATGGATCTCCCCAGAGAGGTTTTACCGACCCCGGGAGGCCCCACAAGACAGAGGATCCCCCCCCGTGCGCGGTCCCCTGCCAGCTTTCGGACAGCGATGAACTCCAGAAGGCGTTTTTTAATTTTTTCCAGACCGTAGTGGTTCGAGTCCAACACCGATCGGACTGTTGAAAGCTCCAGCACGTCGTCGGTAAGCGTATGCCAGGGCATGCCCAAAATCCAGTCCACATAGCTTCGGACCACCGTAGCCTCAGCAGAGAGAGACGGCATCTTACCCAGACGATGCAGCTCCTCCCGAGTTTTGTTCTCGACATCCTCGGGCAATTTGGCCTCCACAATTCGCTGTTCATAGTTATCGACCTCGGAGTCCGAGTCATCCTGACCAAGTTCGGACCGAATGACCTTGAGCTGTTCCCTGAGGTAGTATTGTTTTTGCCCGTGTTCCAGTTCCTGCTGAACCCGACTGTGGATATCGTGCTCCAATTTGAGAAGCTCGTTTTCCTCCAAAAGGATCTTGATGAGCATCTCCATCCGGGTCTCCATGCGATAACACTCTAAAAGATTCTGCCGTTTCTCGACATCCACCGTCAAATGGGAGGCGACCAGATCCGACCACTTGTCCAGGTCTCGTACCGAATTGACCGACAGAAGAATCTCTGGAGGAAGCTTTGGGTGAAGAGTCACGTAGTCCTCGAAGGCCAGCAGAACACTCCGTTTAAGGGCCTCGATCTTCTCGTCCTTTCGCCATCGGCCGGACTCCACCGGGATAAGGTCAGCGGACAGGACGTCTCGCTCTTTTACATAGGTTCGGGCTCTCATACGAGCCAGCCCCTCAATGAGAACCTTCGTAGAGCCATCAGGAATCCGAACCATCTGAAGGATGTTGCAGAGAGTTCCCATGGAATACAGGTCGCTCTCGCCAGGATCGTCCACGGCCAGGTCGATCTGAGTCGCCACGAAGATTTTTCGATCCTCTAAAATGGAGAGCTCAATGGCCTTCAGGGAGCGGGGACGACCGATGAACAAAGGTGCAATGGACCCTGGGAACATGACCATATCCCGAACAGGGAGAACATAAGCCATGGATCAGGCAACCTCCTCATCGGTCCTGAGAACGAATCGGGGCGACTCGGTTCCCTCGACAAAGCCTGGTTCGATGACGATCTTGGCGATGTCCTTTTCACGGGAGGGAAGCTCATACATGAGGTCGAGCATCCGTCCTTCCAGAATAGTTCTGAGAGCCCGGGCTCCGGTTTTTTTTGCGGCAGCCTTCTCCGCAACAAGCCTGAGGGCCTCCTCGGAAAACTCCAACTCCACGCCCTCCAGCTCAATAAGGCGCATATACTGACGAACCAAGGCATTTCTGGGCTCAGTGAGGATACGGACCAAGGCATCGACATCCAGACTCTCCATGGGCACGAGGACGGGAAGGCGACCGATAATCTCAGGGATAAACCCGTATGAAACCAGGTCATCGGGCTCAGACTGAGAGAGGATCTCATATTTCGTCTCCGCTGACTGGCGACACACGTCTCCGCCAAAACCAATAGCTTTTTCGTTTACCCTTCTGGCAACGACATCCTCCAAACCATCGAAAGCACCGGCACAGATGAAAAGGATGTTGGTCGTATCGATCTGAATGAAGTCCTGATACGGATGTTTTCGGCCCCCCTTGGGCGGCACGTTGGCCAAGGTCCCCTCTAAAATCTTGAGCAGGGCCTGCTGGACTCCTTCCCCTGAGACGTCTCTGGTGATGGATGTGGATTCGGACTTGCGAGTGATCTTGTCGATCTCGTCGATGTAGATGATGCCCCGCTCGGCCGCAGCCACGTCGTAGTCGGCAGCCTGAAGCAAGCGAACCAGGATATTCTCCACGTCCTCTCCAACGTATCCCGCCTCGGTCAGAGCCGTAGCGTCGGCCATGGCGAAAGGAACCTTAAGCCTCCTGGCCAGGGTCTGGGCGATCAAGGTCTTGCCCGAACCCGTAGGCCCGATGAGCAAAAGATTGCTCTTTTGTATATCCACGTCGCTATCCTGGGATTGGTTGTTCTGAACCCTTCGGTAGTGATTGTAGACGGCGACAGCTACCGCCCGTTTAGCGTACTCCTGGGAGATAACATATCGATCAAGATAGGCCTTGATATCCTTGGGTTTAGGAATCTCGGCAAAATCCAAAGGACTTGCTTTCACATCGGCCTGCTGATCGTCGGTTTCCTGTTCCTCGTTGAGGATCAGGGAACACAGATTGACACACTCGTTACAGATATAGACACCGGGACCGGCGATGAGTTTCACCGCCTCTTCCTGAGATTTTCCACAAAACGAACACCGCAGGTTTGTATCCTTACCTTGGCCTCCGTCGTCAAAGGTCTTCATACTCCTTCCCTCCTCAAGACTGGTACAGGGGGACACCCCGTTTGTCCCACAATACGCAAATAAGGGATACCCATAATGTTGGGCTCCCTTATTTCAAAAAAGCCACCTCTCCAGCTACGATGACTAGCGTTTGTCGATAACCTTATCCACTAGACCGTAAGACATAGCCTGTTCACCCGACATGTAGTAATCACGCTCCGTATCAGCACAGACTTTGTCATACTCCTGCCCACTGTGGTTGGCCAAAATCCGGTTCAGAGTCTCCTTGGTATGGAGGATCTCCTGAACCTGGATAGCCATATCCGATGCTTTTCCTCTGGTGCCGCCCCATGGTTGGTGGATCATAATCCTGCTGTTCGGCAGCGATATACGTTTCCCCCTGGTTCCAGCGGTCAGCAGGATCGCCGCCATGCTCGCAGCGATTCCCACCACGATGGTGGAGATATCACATTTGACATACTGCATGGTGTCGTATATGGCGAGCCCAGCCGTGGTGGAGCCCCCTGGGGAATTGATGTAAAAGTAGATATCCTTTTCAGGATTTTCGCTCTCCAAAAAGAGCATCTGAGCGATCACCGAGTTGGCCAGGCCATCTCCAATTTCGTCACCGATAAAAACTATCCTGTCCTTCAACAGGCGCGAATAGATGTCGTATGAACGCTCACCGCGTCCGGTCTGTTCTATAACGTAGGGAACATACATAGGTATACGATCCTCCCCATAGGGCTCGATTCGCCGATTTTATTCTTTGGGATCTCCCTCCGGGAGTTCCTTTTCCTCTATGGTCACCTTTTCCATCATAGCGCCTATGGTTTTACGGGTTTTGACGGAATGAACGATCTCGCTGAGTTTTTCTCTATCCTTTGTAAAGGCGTTTCGGACCATCTCCGACTGAACTCCGTACATCCCCGCAAGTCGCTGGAACTCCTCCTCCATATCGTCCTTGGAAAGCTCGACACCGAGCTCTGTGCCATAGGCATCAAGAACCACGAATTCCTTCACGTCCCGTTCAGCCTGAGCGACGATCTGTTTCTCCTCGGGGCGGTCGCCTTCCTGTTCGTCCAGCCGTTTGTTGATATTCTCGATCTGGCGCTTCACCATGGAATGAGGGAGGTCCACCTCGGAATTTTGGACGGCCTTGAAGACCATCTCATGCTCAGCGCTCTGCCGAGATTCGGCCTCCATATGCTCTCGAAGCTGCTGGCCGATTCTCTCCCGAAATGCGGAAAGATCCATCTCCCGCCCCTCGTCGCCAAAGACAACCCCAAAAAATTCGCTGTCCAGCTCTGGAAGCACAAGTTCATTAACCTGTGAGACCGTAAAATGATACCGGGCAGTTCGACCTGCCAGTTTCGTATCGTGATAATTCTCGTCGATCTGGACGTCAGCGTCTCGTTCATCCGATGGAGAAACCCCCACGAGTGCCTCACGGATCTCAGGACGAAGCGTCTTTTCGTTTAATTCAAAGCGATGCTCCTCCGCATCGTGAGAGACGAGAACCTCACCCTCATCGTCCAAAACAGTCGTAGCATACTGGGCGATAACCAGATCCCCCAGCTCGCTCGGCCGATCGACAGAGGTCGGCACAGCGTGTTTCTTACGAAGGTTCTCAACGGCCTCGTTCACGTGGACCTCGGTCACTGCGAGCTTCGGTTGTGTCACCGTTATGTCCGCAAGCTCCGCAAGGGTGACCTCAGGCTCGACCTCGAAGACCACCGTGATCTCGGCATCCTTGCCCTCCTCCATAACATCGACCTTAACGTCAGGATCTTCAATGAGTTTAAGGTCATAGTCGGTCGTCAGGCTCTCCAAGATATTCGGAAGCAACGCCTCCAGGGCCTCCGCCAGGATGGCATCCTTTCCGAATCTGAGATCTAAAACCTTTCGAGGTGCCTTCCCTCGGCGAAAGCCGGGGATCGAGGCGTTTCGAGAAAGTTTTTGGTATGTCTTGGTAATTTCCTTAGCGAAATCATCCACCTCGACGACTGCCTTGATGGTGATGATGTTCTTTTCCTGCGATAGCATCTCCGATCTCACGAGAGGCAACCCCTTTCACGACATTCCTAATTCTTTAAAATAGACCACGGTAGTATATCACAAACGAGGATCAATCACTCACAGATCTCCACGAAACGTCGAAGATCCCGGTCGAATTGGTACACAGTTGTGTCATACAGGTGAAAAAGCGAGTCAAATCACCTCGTCCAGGGGGGTAAAGGTATCCTGCATCATTCTATCACCTCGACAGGGCTGAAGTCTGAGGATACACAGACGCAGCACCTGAGAACGTCACGGACGCACTTCGAAACAAGCTTATCACACAACAAAAGAGGGGAAACACTAAGAAGGGAAATAGAAAGAGATGGTGCGAGAGAGGGGATTTGAACCCCTACGCACGAATGCACTGGATCCTAAATCCAGCGTGTCTACCAGTTCCACCACTCTCGCATCGTTCACGACAAAAAGAATGGTGGACCGCACAGGAATCGAACCTGTAACCCCCTGATTAAGAGTCAGGTGCTCTGCCAGTTGAGCTAGCGGTCCACATCCAAAACGATTGGGATGGCGTCATATACATGGTGGATCGCACAGGAATCGAACCTGTAACCCCCTGATTAAGAGTCAGGTGCTCTGCCAGTTGAGCTAGCGATCCACAATAAAAAATGGGGTGAGTGAGGGGATTCGAACCCCCGACCTCTGGAACCACAATCCAGCGTTCTAACCAACTGAACTACACTCACCGTCATATCTGTTTGGCGCGCCGGGCAGGACTCGAACCCGCGGCCCACGGCTTAGAAGGCCGTTGCTCTATCCAGCTGAGCTACCGGCGCAAGAAAAATGGAGCGGAAAACGGGACTCGAACCCGCAACCCCCAGCTTGGAAGGCTAGTGCTCTACCAATTGAGCTATTTCCGCTTATCCACGGGTTTGACATGGTCGGGGCGAAAGGATTCGAACCTTCGACCCCCTGCTCCCAAAGCAGGTGCGCTAACCAGACTGCGCCACGCCCCGATCGAAAGTCGAAATGGTGGAGCTGGGGGGACTCGAACCCCCGACCTATTCCTTGCGAAGGAATCGCGCTCCCTCTGCGCCACAGCCCCCAGTCCTTCAGGACGGCGTCAATTGTACTGACACGTCTTACTCTTGTCAAGCCAAATATCGCTGCTTATGGCAAAACACCGTTCTTATACTGGCTCCAATAGGTGCGACTATTTCGTAGCGAACGGACGACTTCTCCCCCTTATCCTGAAAGCAGAAAGTCGCTTTTCGAGAACGGACTTTTGGGCGAGACAGGACTCTGATGGAACGAGCTGAGGCTGGGAGACTCGGATGTGGGTTTTTTAGAGGTGCCCTATTACCGAAACGACACGATGGTGACTCCGTATCCCCCTTCGCCGTTCTCACCCAGACGAAACGAGGAAACGTACTGAAGGCAGGAACAGAGTTTGTGGACCTTACGCCGAAGGATCCCCTCACCCCGGCCGTGGATAACCGTGACCTCCCCATACCCCGCACGGACAGCCCTGTCCAGATAGTCCGCCACCAGGGGCATCGCCTCGTCCACGGTCATTCCGCGAACCATGATGGAACTCGGCACCCCTACAGGACGTGCCACAGCTATGGACGGACCGCTCACCTCCTGTCGAGGCCTCTTATCGCTGAGGGTCAGCTTGTTCAGTGGAACCTCCACACGAAGACCTCCAACGAGGACCTGAGCCTTTTTCTCCTCCAGGGCGAGGATTTCACCGGCTGACGAAGCACCGGAGACCTGAACCACGTCGCCGACCTGGAAACCTCTGGGACGATCGTCCCTCACCTCCTGAGCCTCCATGGTCGCCTGGCGAACCCGAGACCGCTCCTTGGTTCGGGCGATCTTTTTCTTGTGCTGATCCAATGCTCGATGAGCGGCAGACTGAGCGGCCGTTTCCAGTCCCCGGAGCATCTCCTTGGCCTGGCGTTCGGCCTGTTCCAAAATTCGCTCGGCCTCTTGATCTGCCTTCATCATGGTCCGTCTCTTGATCTTCTCCAAACGTCGTCGCTGCTCCTTCAGGGACACTTTAAGACGCTCTATCTCGACCCGTTCGGCTCGTAGCGCCGTCTCCTGGGCCTCCAGGGCAGCGTTTTTTCTCTGCAGTTCGCCGATCATGGCCTCCACGGATGCCTCGCCGCTTTGAAGGGCCTTTTGGGCCTCCAGCGCGACTTCCTTCTGTATACCCAACCGTTGAGCGATTGCCAGAGCGTTGCTCTGCCCCGGAACACCCATCACCAGACGGTACGTGGGAAGGAGTTTCTCGACGTCGAAGTCCATGCTGGCCGTCTCGACCCCCTGGGTCGTCGTGGCGAATTTTTTGATGGGGTTATGGTGCGTCGTGGCGAGGACCAGAGGCCCCCGACGAAGCAAGACCTTCAGAAGAGCCACACCCAAAGCAGCTCCTTCCTGGGGATCGGTTCCGGCTCCCAGTTCGTCCAGGAGGATCAGAGAGCGGTCATCGCAGCTATTCAGGATCTGGATAACGTTTGTCAGGTGAGCGCTGAAGGTCGATAAGCTCTGTTCTATGCTTTGTTCGTCGCCGATGTCGGCGTACAGCCCTGAGATATCCCCAAGCTGAGAGCCCTCGATTCCCGGCACGGGAAAACCACACCACGCCAAAACAACAGCTACCCCCACCGTCTTGAGAGCGACCGTCTTGCCTCCCGTGTTCGGACCGGTAACCACCAGAACCCGAAACGACCCACCACAGTGTACGTCGATGGGGACCACCGATGAACCCAAAAGGGGATGACGCAGGCCGAAAAAACGGAACGAAGATCCAGACGTCATCTCCGGGAAAATCCACCGTTCCCGGTCCATAAGCTCCGAGACGGAATAGCACATATCCACGGTTCCCACGACTTCCTGAGCGTCGAGGACAGCACCTTTTCTGGAGACAAAACGGGCCGTGAGCTCCCGAAAGATCCGCCGTTCCTCATCCCGTTCGTCCTGGCGAAGGGCAACGACCTTATTGTTCAGGGGAATGATGGCGTTGGGCTCCATATAGACGGAGTTCCCCGACGATGAGCGATCTACAAGAATGCCTGGAAATCGCCCCACGAACTCCTGTCGGACGAGGACCACCGATCGACCGTTTCGAATCGAGAGGACACGTTCCTGGAGCATGTGAACCGCACCGCTGTGTAACAGAGAGTTGACCTCCCGTCGAACCCGTCGGCGAACGTCGTTCAGTTTTTCCCTGATCTCCCGCAGCTTAGGGGACGCGCCGTCATAGAGGACGCCATTCTCATCCAATACCGACAGGGCCTCCAGATCGTCGGAGAAATCCCGCACCTTTCGGCTGAGGGGCAGGAGAAAAGGGAAGTCATCTTGAACCGATTCGACGGCCTCACGAATCCGCCCTCCCAGGCTCAGTACAGTTCGAAAACGCAGGAGCTCCTCTCCGGAGAGGAGCCCCGTCTCCTGAGCATCGTCCAGAAGACCGTTCAGCGGGGCAACGTCCGACATCCAGGGCAACGAACCGTATATAGAAAGATAGCGGCGGTATTCCTCAAAAAGAGCCTGCCGCCGAAGCACCTGCTCTCGATCAGAACAGGGGCTTTGGCGGCGGAGTACGACATCTCCCAGGCTGCTTCTGACACCCGAGGCCAGAAAACGGTTCAGAATGGTCTCAATCTCCAGGAGAGACAAGACCGATTTCGATATTCTCATGGCTTACTACGCCCTTTGAGCATCATCGCTCCTGCTCTGGACATTCTCCTCAACTTCTGAGGGGAGAAGTCCGCTTCGAACGGCGTATGGAGCGACATAGGGCCATACCAGGCGAGCCAACTCCATGGAGCGGCTATCCTTCAAAATTTCCCGAGGAAGCAGAGGTCCAGCCATGGAGATCAGGACGAAAGCCACCAGCAAAAGAGCCGTCGATTTAACGATTCCAGCAAAGATCCCCAAAAGTCGATCCAGAAAAGTCAGGGACGTCAAGCTCAAAAAGGCCCGACAGAGCTTGGTCAACAGCGCTCCGATCAGGATGGTCACCACGAAGGCGACGACCATCGCGATGCCCTTGGCGACGGTGAGAGAGAGACTCTCAAAAGCGTTCACGATCATGAGCCCTCCCGGGGTCGCCAAACGAAAGGCCAGGATCACCCCTCCCACGGTAGCAGCAAGGGAAACGACCTCCCCCACAAGCCCTCGAAGAAGACCACGAACAGCGAAGACGGCCGTGACGAACAAAAAGACCAGATCGACAGCCCAGGCCAGGCTCACTCTTTTTCCTCCTCGCCGTACTCTTCTATCAACGACTCCAGCCTCTGACAGTGGCCATCAAACGAAAAAACCAGGTTCAAACACGCCAGGAGAAGCCTCCTGTCAGGAGATGCTTTGGGGTCGGTCTCGGCCAAAGCCCCCTCGACGATAGAGTGTATTCGCTCCCAGGTCGCCAGATCCAAATCGGTCCCGACGTCGTACCGATGGGGCCCGACGACCACAGTTCCATGATTTTTTTCTTGGGCCAATCGGACCACCACCTTCCCTACGATCTATTCTCTGAGGGGGTCTGAGGCATAAGGTTCTTGAGCTTCCCGTACATACTCGAGAGCTGCCCCTCCAGTTGATTTTTTTCCTTTTGAAGGCCCATCTTCTCCCTCTCAAGCTGCTCGATTCGCCTCTGGTATTCCTTCTCCTGACGGATTCGATCCACCTCTTTCTCTCTGAGCTGAGCCTTGGTCTGTTCGAGCTCGCCTGCCAGTCGATCCCGGGAATCCTTCAGTCCTTTCATCCGCTCTCCAAGTCCGTCGATCAGTTGGTCCATGTGCTCTAGATTCACTTCGATCCCTCCAGCTTTGCGGACATGCCCGCAGTGTATCTCCGCCACTCAGCGGAGAGTGTACCCCATCCCCTCCAGTCGGGAACGGACCTGACCGTGAATTTGGTCCACCTCCACGTCCTGCAGGGTTCTGTCGTTTCGACGATAGGTCAGGGAAAAGGCCACGCTTCGCTGTCCCTCGGGGACCCCATCTCCTCGGTAGATATCGAAGAGATACACCGACGCCAGCAGATCTCCAGCGACCGATCGAATGTGCTCGATCACCAAGGTCACCGGTGTGGACTCGTCAATCAGCAGAGAGACATCCCGAAAGACACCGGGATAGGCCGATCCCTGGATGAAACTCCGCTCTGGCTGAGGAACCAACGGCGCCAGATCAAACTCGAAACAATAAATCGGGCCATCCAGCCCCATCTTCTCTTGAATCTCCGGCTTGAGTCTGACGAGAAATCCCACGACAGCCCCATCATACACGATGTGGGCCGTTTGCCCAAGATGGCCGAAGGGCTCTTCTCCCTGGACGAACTCCAGAGAAATACCCCGCCCGAGGGCCAGGGATTGGATATCCGATTTAACGGAGAGCAGATCGTCCAGGAAGGCCTCCCCATAAGGGTTTCGACGGTCCTTCCCCACGAAAACCAAACCAGCGACCCGATCCCGTTCGACGAGTTTTTCCTGCACGACGGGGAAAATACGTCCGATCTCGAACAGCCGGACAGCCCCTCGCCATCCAGAACGGACGGTCCGTTCAAGGGCCTCCATAAGCCCGGGAAGCATGGTCGAACGCATAACGGAGTTCTGGGCACTCAAGGGGTTGGTCAGAGACAGAAAATCCCCTCTGGGATCGTCCGTCAACCGAAGGAGCTCCGCGTATCGGGGAGAGTGAAAACTGTAGGAGACGACCTCCGTGTATCCCCGAGCTATGGCATGCACCCGAAGCTCTCGAACTGCGGACGTCACGGGATCCAGGCCACCAGAACCATGTGTACAGCCGGGGATCTTGGGGGTGATGTGGTCGTATCCCCGGATTCGGGCTACCTCCTCAATCAGATCTTCCTCAATAGCCATATCCGGCCTGAAAGACGGGATGACAAAACGACGGACGACTCCATCGTCATCCAGGGGGACCAGCCCCAGGCTAACCAAAAGCGACGTCGCCTTGTCCATGTCGGCCCAACCCACGATCCGACGAAGTTTTTTCTCCGTCAATGTCGCCGTGACCGGCCGAGGAAGACCTCGGGTCGCCACGACGGCCCCAACCTCAGGAACACCACATCCCCAGCTTCGCAGGCACTCCACAGCGTAGGACAACGCCTCCTCGGGAAGGGAGGGATCCACTCCTCGGGCGAATCGATAGGACGCCTCGCTCGCAAGCCCCAGGTGTCGGGAGGTTCCCCCCACTCGGGGTGCGTCAAAGGACGCACTCTCCAGGAGAACCGTCGTGGTTCCATCGTGGATCTCCGAGTTCAGCCCCCCCATAACGCCGGCCAAGGCCACGATCTCATCGCCGCTACAGATAACCAGATCAGAGGACTGAAGTGTCCGTTCCTTGTGGTCCAGGGTGAGGAAAAGCTCCCCCTCCCGGGCGGCTCGAACCGAGATGGAGCTCCCGGGAAGACGATCCATATCGAAGCCATGGAGAGGTTGCCCCAAAGCCAACATGGTCAGGTTAGTCGCGTCCACCACGTTGTTCACCGGCCGAACACCGCACAAAGCCAGACGGATACGGACCGACAGAGGGGAGGGCGCGACAACGACATCCCGAACCATACCCATAGTGTAGAGGAGGCACCCATCGTCCTCCAGGGTAACGCCCCCGAAAGGACGGCTCCATGAGGGGGCACCGTCAAGTTGAACACGGGGCTTTTCCCGAACAATAGTCTCGGGAAACAGGGCGGCCACCTCTCGAACGACGCCTCTCATGCTCAGCATGTCCCCCCGGTTCGGCGTTATGGAGAGCTCCAGAAGAAGATCGTCCAACCCTAAAGCTCTCACCACATCCTGACCAGGCGAGAGATCGTCAGGAAGGATCAGAATTCCCTCCTCGATGGCTGCATCAGGAACGCCCAGTTCACGGGCCGAGAGCATCATGCCAGGACTGGCGATTCCGTCAAAATCTCGAACAGAAAGGACCATACCATCCGCAAGAACCGAGCCCGGCGGTCCATAAGGGACCAGATCGCCGACGGTCACGTTTGTCGCAGCTGTGACACATTGAACCGCCCCATCTTGCCCCGTATTCAGGGTAACAACTTGAAGGGTTCCTTTGGTGGCATGGGGTTCTAAATGCGTCACCCGAGCAACCACAACTCCAGCCAATTTGCCACAAGGCCGATGGATTCTCTCAATCTCGTTCCCGGTCACGGTCAGCCTCTCGGCCACGGTATCTGGCGCTAGAGGCAAGTCCACCAGTTCGTTCAGCCAATTCCAAGAGACGAGCATCACAGAGCCCTCCCAGAGAGAAGATACGACAGATCGCCCTCAAACAGAGGACGAAGATCCCGAATATCGTATTTAAGCATCGCAATTCTATCCAGTCCCATCCCCCAGGCAAAGCCACTATAACGCTCAGGATCGACACCGCCGAATCGAAGCACATTAGGGTGGACCATCCCCATGCCGCCGATCTCCAGCCACCCACTTCCCCGGCACACCCGACAGTCTGGGATCTTGCCGGAACAGGCGATACAGCGAATGTCCACCTCCATGGACGGCTCGGTGAAGGGGAAATAACTGGATCGATATCGGGCTTCGACCGACCGGTCAAATACAGCCGAAAGCATCGCCTCCAAGCATCCCTTCAGGTGGGCGATGGAGATATCCTCCTCCACCAGAAGCCCCTCTATCTGGTGAAACATGGGAGAGTGGGTGGGGTCGCTATCCCGCCGATATACCTTACCCGGACAGGCAACCCGAAGAGGTGCCCCCATGGACAGCATCGATCGAATCTGAACCGGTGACGTATGAGTCCGCAAAAGCCGTCCGTCGTCAAAGTAGAAAGTGTCCTGCATGTCCCTGGCCGGATGGTGAGCAGGGATGTTCAGTGCCTCGAAATTATGAAAATCGTCCTCCACCTCAGGGCCCAGAGCGACGGTGAATCCCAATCCGGCGAGGACCTCCACCACGTCGTACATCACCTGCATAACGGGGTGGACTCCGCCAACGGGCCGTCCCCGTCCAGGCTGGGTGACATCGACAAAATCCTGCATCTCCTGACGCTGACGATCAGCCTTTTCGGCCTGAGCCGTACGTTGCGTCAACGCATCCTCCAACTCGTTTTTGAGGCTGTTGATGAACTGACCGGCCTGAGGACGCTCCTCTTGAGAAAGGCTTCCCAGAGATTTGAGCAAAGCGGTAACCCGCCCCTTTTTCCCTAAATAACAAACCCGAATGTTCTTCAGGTCATGAACGTTCTCGACATGCTCCAATTCAGCCAGAAAGGCTCTCCGTATCTCTGCTATCTCGTTTGATAACTGACTCACCTAAACCTCCCCTTCCGACGGTCTGTCCTGAACTCTTTCCACCCAAGACTCCAGCCTTTTCCGATCCCCTACCAAAAGCAGTCGATCACCGTTTTGGATCGTCTCTGCAGGATTGGGAAGGATTTTACCGCCTCCTCGGTCCAAAAGGAGGACCATAGCACCGTATTTTTCTTGAAAATTCACATCGACCAGCGACTTACCCATCATCTCGGGCAAGGGAGCCAGCTCACCAACGATGTACTCGTTCCCCGGAATCTGGGAAAAATTCGTCAACCAGGGATGAATGAACTGATCAGCCAGGCGAGCTCCCATGTCCCTCTCGGGAAAGATCACCCGATGAGCACCCACCCGAGCCAGCACTCTGGCATGAAGGGCCGTCTGGGCTCGGGCGACGACCTGCCCGATGTTGAGCCCTTTCAGAAGGGCCGTCGTCAGGATACTGGCCTCGATATTCTCGCCGATGGCCACAACCGCCACGTTGGCCTCCTTCGCCCCGACCTTGATCAAAGCGTCCTCGTCAGTGGCGTCAAGCTCGGCAGCGTAGTCCACCAGATCGGCAACCCCTGCCACCCTATCGTGAAGCTCATCCACCGCAACCACCCTCTGTCCCAAAGCCACTAAGCGCTCGCACAGAGAAAAACCGAAACGGCCCAACCCGACCACGAAGTAGGTTCGAACCTCTTGAGACACGGATATCACCCTTTCTATCCGATGGATACAGGCGCCTCGGCATAGGTCACCGTATGGGACGTTTCCTTATGCAAAACGCTGAACATGAAGGTGAGAATACCGACCCGCCCCCAAAACATCAACAGGATCAATTCGCATTTTCCGATCCAGGAGAGCTCCGAGGTTATGCCCATCGACAGGCCGACGGTCCCCAGGGCCGAGACAACCTCGAAGACCAGGCTCCTAAAGGACAGGGACTCACTCAGGCTGATGAGCAATATCCCTGCCACCAGAGTGATCATGTACAGAATCGCCAGCATCATAGCCTGCAAAACGGTGCTCTGAGCCACAGTTCGACGCCAGAGGACCAGCTGAGACTCTCCCCTGGTGTTGAAAAACGCCGAGGACATGAGCAAACCAAAGGTGGTCGTCTTCATACCGCCCCCCGTCGAGCCCGGCGAAGCCCCAATGACCATGAGCAGCATAATGACAAAGACTCCCACGGAGGAGAGATCTCCCATGGAGATCGTGTTGAAACCCGCGGTTCTGGGGGTCACCGAACAAAACAGGGCGTTCCAGAGCTTCAGGGCAGGCGAGAACCCCGCAAGCCCGCGAGTCCACTCGGTAAGGGCCAGTATAGCTGTCCCAGACAGAATCAAGGCCACGGTAAGGACCAGCACCAACCTCGTATGGACCGATAACCGCCGCCGATACCGGAAACGGCTCCATAGCTCCCAGAGGACCACGAACCCTACTCCTCCAAGGACGATGAGGACCATCACCACGCCGGAGACGAACCATCCCGACGTGAATCGGGCCAGACTGTCGGAAAACGGCGAAAAACCAGCGTTGCAGAAGGCACTCACGCTATGAAAGAGAGCATACCAGAGGGACGTCCCTACATCGAATCTCTGGTGAAATCCGAAGAAAAGAGGGATCATACAGACTCCCTCGATCAGGAGCGTCATCTTGACGATCCTGGCCACCAGACGAACGGCACCGGAGGGGCCTCTCAAGCCTATGCTCCCGGCGAACAAAAGTCGTTCCCGAATGCCGATATGACGCCGGAACAGGAGAAGGGCGAATGTAGCTGCGGTCATCACTCCCAGCCCCCCCAACTGAATGAGCGCTAACAATATCCATTGGGACGGAACACTCAGCCCCGTGCCGGTGTCCACCACCGTCAACCCCGTAACACACACCGCCGAGGTAGAGGTAAACAGAGCATCCAAAACAGACAGAGGCTGCCCTCCCCAACGATTACAGCCCCATAGCAGAAGGGCTCCTATCACAATTAATGATAGGAACCCTCCGACGATAACCCGTTCAACCCGTATGGCGCTGTAGGTTTTCACTATACCTGGAGAGCCTCTTTGGCTTTCACGGCCAGAGCCTCGAAGGCAGGCATATCGTTCACGGCCAGATCAGCCAACATCTTTCGGTTAATCTGGATATCAGCTTTTTTCAAGCCGTTGATAAGGGAGCTGTAGTTCAGCTCGTGCATCCGAGCGGCGGCGTTGATTCTGGTGATCCAGAGCCTTCGGAAATCACGTTTTTTGAGCTTTCGATCAGCGTACATACTGGTCAGAGAGTGAAGGTACGCCTCCCTGGCCCGGCGGTAGACGTTCTTCTTTCGCCCGAAGTAGCCCTTGGTGATGGAAAAAAGTTTTTTTCTCTTTCTATCGCTTGAACTTGCTGCTTTGACACGCATGACACGTCACCTCTCGATACAAATCTGCCCAATCAGGCGTAGGGCATGAGCTTCTTCATGGTCTCCGTCAGGGTATCGTTCAGGATACCGTTTTGACGAAGCCGCCGAAGCCGTCGGGAGTTTTTGGTCTTCAAGAGATGAGAGCGACCACATTTTTTGTAGGACACTTTACCTCCGGCAGAGAAGGAAAAACGCTTCTTGGCGCCGGAATGGGTTTTCATCTTAGGCATGGGGATACCCTCCTTACAACATATCAATCCCCGCAGGGGTCAATTCTGACAAATTATTCCTCTCCAGACGCCCGTTTGGCGCCCGCTTCTTTCTGCTGAGGGGTGGGCGTCAGCATCATCCGCATATACCGCCCCTCCATTCGGGGATAGCCCTCCACCTTGCCCAGGTCTTCGCAGTCCTTGGAAACCCTGTCCAAGACCTCTTTTCCTCGGTCAAGAAAGGCCATCTCCCGCCCTCGAAAGAAGATCGACACCTTAACTCGATGACCGTTCTCCAGGAAACTCCTGATGGCCTTGGTTTTGAAATTGTAGTCGTGTTCGTCGATCTTGGGACGCATCTTCATCTCTTTGAGGGTCTGTGTCTTCTGCTTCTTTCGGGCGTCCTTCTCCCGCTTCTGCTGCTGGTACCGGAACTTCCCGTAATCCAGAATGCGACACACCGGCGGCTTAGCATCGGGGGCCACCTCGACCAGATCCAGATCCTTGGAGATCGCGATTTCCTGGGCCTCGTCTATGGACAACACCCCTACCTTGCTCCCCTGATCGTCGATGACCAGAACCTCCTTAGCGGAGATCTCTTCGTTGACCCTCGGCTCGTCAGAAAGTTTCTTAGCTATAACGGTTCACCTCCATAAAAAATACACGTTAAAGAAGGGGCCACAGGGCCCCCTCAATACAGACGATAGATAGACAAAACTACCTGTTCGCCGAAAAAACCAGATAACTGCTTCTGCGTCATCAGGTGAGGAGGGAACCCCTTCTTCTTCCGTAATGTATATAACGAGGGTATGATACCATCTACTCCACCGTTAGGCAAGTGGTGTCGAAAGAGGATTAAGCTGGCCCTCCAGGTGGGTGATCAGATCCTCCACCATCATGGACCCCAGATCCCCCTCAGAACGATCACGAACAGCTACCGTGCCTGAATCCCGCTCCTTGTCGCCGACGACGAGCATAAAGGGAACCTTCTCCATCTGAGCATCACGGATCTTCCTGCCAAGCTTCTCATCTCGAAGATCGAGCTCGACCCGATAATCCAGGGCCTCAAGTTTTCTCATGAGCTCAAGAGCATACTCCCTGTGATCCTCACTCACGGCCAGGATCTTCAACTGAACCGGCGCGATCCAGAAGGGGAAGGCACCAGCGTAGTGCTCGATAAGGATGCCGAGGAAGCGCTCCAGGCTGCCCAGAATTGTTCGATGAAGCATGGCGGGGCGATGTTCTTTGCCGTCGGATCCAATGTAGGTGATATCGAATTTCTCGGGCATCTGAAAATCGAGCTGTATCGTGCCGCACTGCCACGTCCGCCCGATACAGTCCTCCAGGTGGAAGTCTATCTTGGGACCGTAGAACGCCCCATCACCGGGATTGAGGACATATTCAGTGCCCCGGGCCTCCAGAACCTCCTGAAGGGACTTCTCCGCCAAATCCCACAGCTCGTCCGATCCCATCGAGTTCTCCGGCCTTGTAGACAGCTCCACATGGTATTTAAAACCAAAGATATTCGAGTAGGTATAGTCCACCATGTCCATGATCAGAGATACCTCATCGGCAATCTGATCGGGCATACAGTAGTGATGGGCGTCATCCTGGGTAAAGCAACGCACTCTCATGAGCCCGTGCAGCACGCCGGACTTCTCGTGACGGTGTACCACCCCCAACTCCGCCATTCGCATGGGGAGGTCTCGATAGCTGTGGAGGTCCGCGTTGTAGACCAGGATACCGCCGGGACAGTTCATGGGTTTGATGGCATACGGCTGCTCGTCAATCTCGGTAAAATACATATTGTCCTGGTAATGGTCCCAATGGCCTGACTGCATCCACAGATCTCGGTTGAGGATGAGAGGCGTCCTGATCTCATCATAGCCGTTTCGGCGATGATGCTTGCGCCAAAAGTCCACCAGGGTGTTGATAACGACCATGCCTTTGGGGTGAAAGAAAGGGAAACCGGGCCCTTCCCTGTGAAGGGAGAAAAGACCAAGTTCACGACCGAGCTTGCGATGATCCCTCTTTCGGGCTTCCTCCATACGACGAATATATTCGTCCAACTCCTCCTTAGACGGAAAGGCCGTGCCGTAAATTCGGGTCAACATGATGTTGTTCTCATCGCCACGCCAATAGGCACCGGCTACGGAGAGAAGCTTGAAATTCTTCAGAAACCGGGTGTTTGGAACGTGAGGGCCTCGACAGAGATCTACGTATTCCTCCTGCCAGTAGACGTTGACCGAGCTGTCCTCGACCGCCTCCAGGATCTCCACCTTGTACGGATTCTTCCTCTCCCTGAAGAGATCGACAGCCTCCTCGATGGGGAGCCGCACCCTCGTCAGGGGAACGGCTTTTTTCACGATACGATGCATCTCCTTCTCTAAAGCCGGAAAATCAGCCTCGGAGATGGGCTCCTTAAACTCGATATCGTAGTAGAAGCCGTCCTTGATCACCGGCCCGATAGCCACGACGGCACCGGGAAAGAGCCTCGTTACCGCCTGGGCCAGCAGATGGGCTGTCGAGTGGCGCAGAATTTCCAGTCCTTCCTCGGAGTTTGAGATAACAGGCTCAACCGTAGCGTCACACTTTATCGGTACATTCAGGTCTAAAAGCTCCCCGTTGACCTTGGCTGCCAAGGCTCCCTTATCCTGTTTAAACTTTTTCAGAATATCGCCAGCCAACATGGGGTCTGCTTCCAAGACCTGACCATCAACATCGGAAAAACGAATCACGTCCATCCCCTGCCTTTCTTCCGAGCGGAGCCCCTCGCTCCGCCGCTCTCGACGACCCCTACGATGGGTCGTCGTCCTCCTGCCCTTCCCGACGGTTGTGAACAGCTGCGCCCCCGGTACTACCGAATCCACCGAGACCTCGTACGGTGGTATCCAGCTCGTCCACCTCCTCCCAAAATCCTCGAACGACGGGTGCCAGAACCATCTGGGCAATTCGATCTCCCCGATCGATGGCAAAAGGGCGGTCGCCCAGGTTCATCAAAATCACCCGTATCTCGCCTCGATAATCCGAGTCGATGGTTCCGGGACCGTTGGGAATGATGATCTTGCGCTTCAAAGCCAGACCGCTCCGCGCGCGGATCTGCGCCTCGTATCCCTGAGGGACAGCGATCCGAAGCCCAGTTCCAATGGAGATACACTGACCTGGGCAGATGACGGTGTCCTCGGCAGCGTACAGATCCATACCCACAGCACCGACGGTCTGATAGCCGGGAAGGGGAAGCCCGTAAGCTTCCCCTTCCCGAACGACGGGAATACGTATATTCATGGCCTCAAAAACTATCTGCGACGATCGCCCCGGGGACCGCCACGACGGCGGTCATCGCCGCCTGGGCGTCGCCTCGGTCCGTCGTGTCCTCCCGATGGAGCCGGAGGAAGTTCGGAGATCGCCTTGTCCCTCTCGGCCTCAAACGGCAGATAGGCCTCCAGACCGGCCTCCTTCACCTTGGTCTCGTCAGCCAACAGCTTCTTTCTGGTGAGGTTGATCCTCCCCATATCGTCGATCTCCCGAACCATCACCAATACCTGGTCGCCGGGCTTGAACACGTCCTCGACCTTGCCCACCCTGTGGGTACTGATCTCACTGACGTGGAGCAACCCTTCCTTACCAGGAAGGACCTCGATGAAGGCCCCAAAGGCCATAAGCCGAGTCACCTTGCCGCAGAAAGCCTCACCGGCCTGAATCTCACGAACGATATCATCGATCATCTTGACGGCGGCGTTCACCTCGTCCTGAGTCACTCCGGCCACTAAAACCTGTCCATCGTCGTCGATATTGACCTTGGCACCGGTCTCCTGCGTGATTCCCCGGATGACCTTACCACCGGGTCCGATAACGTCCCGGATTTTATCCACATCGATCATCATCGTGAACATACGAGGAGCGTTGGGCGAAAGCTCCCTCGGACCCTGGATCGCCTGCTCCATAACATCCAGGATGGACATACGGGCATCCCTGGCCTGGGCGAGAGCCTGTTCCAGGATGGCCCTGGTGATCCCCCCGGCCTTATTATCCATCTGAAGTGCCGTAACTCCGTCCCGGGTACCTGCCACCTTGAAATCCATATCCCCGTAATGATCCTCGAGACCCTGGATATCGGTCAGGACGACCACCTCGTCCCCTTCCTTTATCAGCCCCATCGCGATTCCGGCCACGTGCTTCTTCAGCGGAACACCAGCACTCATCATGGCAAGACTTCCGCCACAGACCGAGGCCTGGGAGCTGGAACCGTTGGATTCCAGGATATCCGAGACCACCCGGATCACGTAGGGAAACTGCTCCTCGTCGGGGATCACCGGGGTAAGCGCCCGCTCCGCAAGAGCTCCATGACCGATCTCACGGCGGCCCGGCCCACGCATAGGCCGAACCTCTCCGACGGAGAACGGAGGGAAATTATAGTGGAGTATAAAACGCTTGTTGGGCTCGTTGTGTTTCAGGCCGTCGATAAGCTGATCGTCCTCGCCCAACATACCCAGCGTCGCCGTAGCCAAAGATTGCGTCTCGCCACGGGTGAAGACGGCTGAGCCATGGACCCGGGGCAGCAGATCGACCTCGCAGTTCAGGGCCCGAAGCTCGTCGGTCCGCCGACCGTCAGCTCGGCGACGCTCCGAAACGGTGATCCGGCGCATCATACACTTGACCCAGGATTCCACAGCCTTGGAGATATACGAACCCTTATCAGGATAGGACTCGGCAAAATACTCCCTCGCCCGATCCTCAAGAACCCGAATAGCCGTGCCACGCTTCTTCTTATCGTGAATCATCACGGCCTCGGCGATATCGTCCTTCAACTCGCTCTCCACCCAGCGATCTATCTCAGGGATCTCCACGGGGTGTACGATCTCGGCCTTGGGACGACCGATCTCCTCCCTCATTCGGAGCTGAAGCGCAACGATCTTTTTGATCTCACCGTGAGCCAGCTCCAGAGCGTCCACCAATAAATCCTCCGAGACCTCCTGGGCTCCCGCCTCGACCATCGTAATACCGTCGGCATGACCAGATACCAAGAGCTCCAGAGTGCTGGATTCCATCTGTTCCTCAGTGGGATTCACAACCAGAGCACCGTCCACATAGCCGATCCGAACAGCCCCCACAGGACCACCCCAGGGAATATCCGATATCGTCAGGGCAGCCGAGGCGGCGTTGATTGCCAGGACATTCGGCGAGTTCTGCTGATCCACCGACAGGACCGTCGCCACGACGTGGACATCGTGACGCATCCAGTCCTGAAACAAAGACCGAATCGACCGGTCAATCACCCGGGCACTCAGGATCGCCGTCTGAGAGGGACGCCCCTCCCTCTTTATAAAGCCACCGGGAATCTTCCCGGCAGAATAAAATCGTTCCTCAAAATCGACGAGAAGCGGAAAGAAATCCAGCCCCTCGCGAGGTTTCTCTGTCATACACGCCGTGGTCAGGACCACGGTCTCTCCCTGAGAGGCCCAGATAGCCCCCGAAGCCTGTTTGGCGACCTTCCCTGTCTCAAAAACCAGGTCCTGTTCACCGATGCGAATCTGATACGTCTTGTGCATATGTCGTTTTCCTCCTTATGTTCCGACCCTTTTCAATACCGTTAAGCATACCACAGATAAGGACAAAAAAGAGCGGAGACGGACAAAATCCGTCTCCGCTCAATCGGCAACTTAGTGCCTCAGACCAAGACGCTCGATGAGCGTCTTGTATCGATTGAAATTCTTGTTCTTCAGATACCGAAGCAACTTCCTGCGACGACCAACCATAGTAAGAAGACCTTTTTTGGAGTGATGGTCGTGTTTGTGAATCTTCAGATGTTCGGTTAGATCCCGAATTCTCTTCGTGAGAATCGCAATTTGAACCTCTGGAGATCCTGTGTCCGTAGAATGAAAATGAAAATCGTTGATAATGTCACTCTTCTGTTCCCTGGAAAGCATTATACACACCTCTGCAGTGGCCTTTAGGCCAAATTCCCGAGTCCACGTGAGCCCATACCGGGCAGACCTAGATTCGGGTCTGGGTCATTGTATCATTATCTTTTTCAGGTGGCAAGAAAAGGATATTGATAAAAAACCAGTAAAACAACCGATATTCACACTAGACAATTCTCTGTCTTTATGTTTTAATACACCTATAGTGACCGTTAGGTCGATGAAACGAAACATATTTTCAGGGGTGGTAAAAATGAGAATACTTATAGTTGGAGACAAAGAAACTGCGGCCGAGGGACAGAATCAGAATCTCTTCAGCGATCTCTCCAAAGAGTTCACCGTCGTTCGAATCAGCGACCCTGACGAGGGACTCGAGATGCTGAAATCGAATAAATACGACTGTGTCGTCATCGAAAGAAACGACGCAGATGACCAGTGCGGAATGGATCTGGTGGACTTCAACAAAGAGAGCGGTATGGGGCTGCCTATCCTGGTGCTGGCGAACGATAAATCGGTGGACGACCTGGTGGTCATGTTCGAGCGAGGCGTAGACGACTACGTCGGAGCGCCTTGCGACGGCCGGGAGATTATTGCCCGTGTTCACTCCCTCATCCGAAGGAGTGCCCAGTGTCACCGCCCGCTCCTTACCTGTGGACGCCTTATCCTCGATCCTGTAGCCCGTGAGTGTCGGGTGGACAACGTCTCGGTTCCTCTCCGCCGTCGGGAGTTCGACATCCTTGAACTGCTGATGCGCCACGACAACCAGGTCTTCAGCCGCGAGAGGATCATCACGGAAGTCTGGCAAAAAGAATACGACGGCACGAGCAACGTGGTGGACGTCCACATCAAATACCTTCGGGATAAGCTGAGAGAGCACAAGATGGACTCCATCGTCGTCACCGTGCGAGGGGTGGGCTACAAGGTTCAGTGCAGCGAGTTCAATTAATTAACCACTGTCGATAAAAAAGGTCGAGCTGGATCATGACGATCTGGCTCGACCTTTTTTATACGGCATCTCTGAAAACTCAGCTTCCCGGCGAGGTCATTTCAACGGAGCCCATTCGAGGTGCTCTTGTTGGTACAGGCGTATGAACCTGAGCGTCTCTCTACCGATCTCCCAGCGAGAGGGACAAAAAGCTGGTTCGTCCGTCCCTGCTGACGAGGAGGACCGCCGCCGACTTGCTGCGTTTCATGGCTCGAGCCAGATCAGACGGTGAATGCAGTGACTTTCCGTTAGCCTCGAGAATCACGTCTCCCTCTTTCAATCCGGCCATCGCCGCTACCGATCTCTCGTCAACTCCCGTGATCACGACGCCATCATCGGTGGAGAGGCGATATTTCTCCCGAAGCTGCGACGAATTTTTAGCCACCTTGACACCTAGACGATCGACCTGGCCCGAATCCGAATCGCCGAAGGCAGTCGTATCGTCCACATCGGTCAGAGTGGCGGACAGGGTTTTGGGATGTCCCTTTCGGATAACCTCCAGCTTCACCGTGTCGCCAGCCATGTGCTGACGGACTTTCATGACGAAATCTTTGTGATCCTTCACCGGCGAATCGTTCAGGGAGATGACCACGTCGCCTCTCTGGACCCCTGCCTTCGACGCCGGGGAATCGGGCATGACGTCGCTGACGACAGCTCCGTCGGTTCCCTTCAGCTTGTAAGCCTCGGCAAAATCCTTCGTAACGGGCTGGATGTACACCCCGAGCCACCCTCTGCGGACCTTGCCGTATTTCACGATGTCGGCCATGACCTGTTTTGCCATGTTGACGGGAATGGCGAAGCCTATCCCCTGGGCATAGGGAATGATGGCCGTGTTGATGCCGATAACCTTGCCGTCGAGATTCAACAACGGACCGCCGCTGTTGCCCGGGTTGATCGCCGCGTCCGTCTGAAGGAACCCGTCAAAGTTGAAATTCTTGGCATGAATACTGCGGTTTTTAGCCGAAACCACGCCGACTGTGACCGTGTGTTCCAGTCCCAGGGGATTACCGATAGCGACGGCCCACTCGCCCACTTTCGTGGTGTCAGAATCGCCCAGCTCCAAGGTTGGCAGCTCAGACGCGTCAATCTGAAGGACGGCCAGATCAAAGGTGGGATCCTTACCCACGACCTTGGCCTCGAACTCCCGTCCATCCGACAGGGTCACCGTGATCTTGTCGGCATCGGCCACGACATGGCAGTTGGTGAGAACTTTGCCGTCAGTGCTGACGATAAATCCCGATCCCTTCCCCCGCATGGGAACCATCCGGGAAAACTCCTTAAACTGTTTCCCGAAAAACTCCCGAAAAAACGGATCGTCCCCAAACGGCGACATACTCCGTCGAACCATGGCCTCCGTGTCGATATTGACCACAGCAGGAGAGGACTGCTCCGCTATAGCCGCCACCGGATTACCCGTATAGACATCCTGAGCCCAGGCCAGAGACGTGGCAGCAAGAGAAAAAGCCAAAAGCAGCGATACTCCCAAACCTTGTCTTATTTTCATTCTCATAATAAAACACCTCCGAATGTATTCTGCATCACACTGTACACCAGAGATAATCCGGTGACATCGTCATTTTTACCGAAGCCCATACCTGAGGAATCACCGAACAGCCTACAGGAAACCTCTAAAAACTCAGAAACTCGCCTCAGATCGTTTCGACGGAGCCCATTCATCTACATAAGGCGACGGTATGGAACAGGCAGGTCAAAAAATACGTTTGGGCGAGACAGGAATCTGCTGGAACGACCTGAGGCTGGGAGACCCGGATGTGGGTCTGCAGAGGTGTCCCACAAAAAAAGCGAGATCCCCGATCGGGGACCTCGCCGTGAACGCGGCGAGAACTTACGCCTTCTCCTTGTAGGCCTTCAGGATAGACAAAACTGAGTCGATGTCGGCTGCGGTATGGTCTCCGGCGATCTGAAAACGGATCTCCTCGTCACCCTTGGGAACCACCGGATAGTTCAACCCCGTAGCGAGCACGCCGTTCTCCAGCAGGTAAGTCACCAACCGGGACGTCTCGTCGGTATTCCGAACCATGAGAGGCACCACAGGATGCTCCCCCTCAATAACCTCGTACCCCAGGTTTTTTAGCCCCGTCTCGAAACGAGCCGTCATAGCCCGAAGGTGATCCAGGATAGAGCGGCCCTCCGCGCTGTCCAGAATCTCCAAGGCCCTCGCCGTGGCGCAGGCCTCGCCGGCAGATATAGGATTGGAGTAGATATACATGGGAGCGTGCTCCCGAAGATACGTTACAATTGTTTTTTCACCGACAACGTACCCTCCATTCACGCAGTACGCCTTGCCCAAAGTGCCGATAAGCACGTCAGCCCGGCCCCCCGTGTACTCCTCGGTTCCCCGGCCCGTCGCCCCGAAGGCTCCTACACCGTGGGAATCGTCCACCACCAGAACAATATTCTCAGGGAAACGACTGTCGTGCTTGCGAACGAGGGCCTCGATCTCCTTCAGGGGAGCATGGTCTCCCCTCATGCTGAAAATACCGTCGGTGACCACGATAAGGCGTTTGGCTCCCACCGCCTCTTCAATTCGCTTTTCCAACTCGGCCACGTCGTTGTGAGCATAGACGGATTTAGAGAGAGGCCGCGAGAGACGAATGGCGTTGATGATACAGTTATGATTCAGTTCGTCGCTGACCACCGCGGTTTCCCTGGAGATCAGGGAATACAGCACACCATTGACGGTGACGTACGCCGAGTTGAAAATCATAGCCTCGTCCCGTCCGTGGAAAGCCGCCAGTTTTTTCTCCAGATTACGATGAGGCTCGAACGTCCCGCTGATAAACCGAACAGCTCCGGGCCCCACACCATAGCGTTCGGTAGCGTCCTCCTCAGCCTTCCGAAGATCGTCCCTCAGGACCAGCCCCAAGTAGGAATTGGCGTTCATTCGGATAAACGGTTTGTCTCCATATCCCTTCACGAAATACCGAGGACCACGATCACCCTGGGCCTTCTCGACCCTCTGGATGATGAGCTCCCTGCCCTTTGCCCGCCCCGAGTCCCGAAGGGACTGAAGCTCAGCGGCAAGTGTTGCAGTCAGTCTGTCGTGCATATCCATCTCTCCTTTCGTCACACATTCATCCTTCCCCCACGGGCTTCCCGAAGGACTACCAACGAGTGAAGGAGCCAGAAGAGACCGGCAAAAGCCACGCAAAACCCCAAGCCCTGACCGACCTTCAAGCCGGCGATCCGATCTCCATCTCGCAGGATATCCACGAGAAAGCGCTCCGTACCGTACAAAATCATCAGCACGGGCCATAAAAGGGGAACTCCCACGGACCGATCTCCCTGACCAATCCACCGTTCCAGCCCCCAGAGAAACAGGGCGATACAAAAAGCTCCCACGGCGTAGTAAACCTGAGTGGGATGAACAGCGCCGTAAAGCCGAGGGAAATGAACCCCCCAAGGACGTGTCGTGGACACCCCATAGCAACAGCCGTTTAAAAAGCATCCCCATCGGCCGATGGCGATACAAGCCATCATTGGGATACTTGCGGCATCGGCCACTCGCCACACCTCAACGCCGTGGCGCCGACAAAGCCATATACCGGCCAGACCGCACGATAAAGCCGCTGGGAGGGAGGACATACCCCCCTCCCAGAAACGAAGAAGCCTGGACGGATCGGCGATGTAGGCCGTCCAGTTATCAAAATAACCGCCGATACGAGCCCCTAAAAGCATGGCGACGAAACTCCAGACCAACACCGAATGCAGTCGGACCGAGTCCACAGAGTACCATCTCTCAGCCCGTCGTCTGGTCCAAAACAGAGCCACCCACAGGCCCGCCGTCCACAGCAGGTAATAACTTTGGACGGGCAGGGGACCGATGTGAAAGAGGATCGGGCGCATCAGCGCTTTCGAGCTCCTCGCTTCTTCCGTCCCTGCTGGGTCAATCTGATAGCCACCTTACGGTCGGGGTCCACGCCCACCGAGTGGGTCTCGACATCCGTTCGATCCTTCAAGGCGATATGGATAATTCGGCGTTCCCAGCTCGTCATAGAATTGAGGTACACCGTTCGACCGGTACTCAACGCCTCCCGAGCTGAGGACTCGGCCAGACGCTCAAGGGCAGCCTCCCGCCGCTCCCGATACCCGTCGCTGTCCAGACGCCCTCGGGGAACCCCGCAAGCGTGACGAACGATCAGGTTCGACAGATACTCCAGGGACTTCATCGTGTCACCGTGTTTCCCTATAATGATACCGGCATCAGCACCGGAAAGGTTGATCCGGCCATCCTCGCTGAGATTCACCGTAATCTGGAGCCCCATGAGTTTCACTATATCCTGGACAACCGACTCTTTCGTCAAATGAGCGACGGAATCACCGTCTCCGTCGGTCTCTTCTTCGTCGTCATAAGACACTTGGGGATCTTCATCCACGGGTGACGGGGGGGCCTGCTCTTCATCTTTTTGCCGAACCTCCACCCGAAGCTTCCGTCCAAACAGGCCAAAAAAGGCCTTCTCCTCGTCCAGAACCTTGACAATAAGATCATCGGGAGAGACGCTCCACCTGCGAGCTGCCTGTTCCCTGGCCTCGTTTTCCGTTTTGACCTCTAATACCATCCGATAGTCGGCCACCATGTATTCCTCCTTTCGAGAGGTTACTCCCCCTGTTTATCCTTCGCCGGTTTTTCCTTGAACAGAGCCGGCTTCCCCTCCTGGGCGGTCTTGTGGAGAACCCACCACTGCTGGCCCACCCCGATAAAGGACGACGCTCCCCAATACAACATGACCCCTCCAGGGAGACTCAAGCAGATAAAACCCATGAACAGAGGCATAAACCAACTCATCATCGCCATCTGAGGATTACTGGCAGACGTCATTCTCTGCTGATACCACGTAACGAAGATAATCAGAAGAAGCAAGGCCAGATTGGGCGCATACGCCCCAACCGAGGTCAGACCGACCGGGTTGGCCGAGATCCCCTTAAGCACCGCTAAAAAACCGATCTGACCTCCCTCGGGAGCCACCAATCCAAGAGCCTGTCCCATGGTGGAGAGGACCGACCCTTCCAGGGTGACGCCCAAAAAGGTGGCACCGCCGAAATCGGAATTCATCAAAACCCGGAAAAGAAGAATCAGGATAGGAAGCTGAACCAAAAGAGGAAGACACCCGGCAGCGGGGTTGACCTTGTTTTCCTTATACAGAGCCATCGTCTCCCGGCTCAGTCCTTCCTTGTCGTTCTTGTACTTCTCCTGAAGCATCTTGATCCGTGGCTGAAGCTTCTGCATTTTCTGCATGCTCACCAGCTGTTTGTGGTTCAGAGGATGGAGGGCCAACCGAACCAACAGAGTGAGGACGATGACGGCCAGCCCCCAGGAACCGACAAAATTATGTATGGTTGAAAGAAGACCATACATGGCATTACTCGCAGCTTCCCACAAAACGCTCACTCTCCTCGTAGTTTCAATGTATCCTCCTGCTCAGGGACCGGATCGTACCCGCCAGGATGCCAAGGCCCGCATCGCAACAGACGGAGAACAGTCAGCCAGGTACCCCGAAGAGCTCCAAAGCGACCAATAGCCTCGAGAGCATACTGAGAACAGGTCGGATGAAAGCGACAGTTTTTCCCCAAAAAAGGGGATATCAAACGTTGATATCCCCGTATACACAACAAAAGACCACGGGCTGTACGGGTTACCATTGAGGACCAGGCCAGTCGGCAGTCAGAAGCCCTGCGTGATCCATGAGAGAGGCGAGATCAAGATAAATCCTTCGGGCATCGCTCTCCAGCCCCTTTCGAGACAACCCCAGAACCAGCCAATATCCACAACAAGTCCAAGGAGCCAGCCGACGGGCCGCCTCCCTAAGCACTCTGCGCCCTCGGCTTCGGATGCAGGCATTCCCCTGTTTTTTACCGGCAACCACGCCGAAACGAGTTGTCTCGCCGGAAACCTCCAGAAACAACAACCGCACCAGCCCGCCTGAACACCGACGACCGATGCGGAACACAGTGTCAAATTCCCATCCCCGTCTCAGACGAAGCGAGGCCGGGTACGTGAGCTCCAAAACCCCGGTATTACACAGCCAGACGCCTACGCCCTTTGGCGCGGCGACGGGCCAGGATCCGACGCCCACTGGGAGAGCTGGACCGGGCCAGGAACCCCATTTTTCTCTTTCTGGGCCTGTTATGAGGCTGAAAAGTCTGTTTCATTCAACTGCACCTCCTGCCATCTGAAGGGGATCATAGAATTGACGTCAAAACAAATAAACAACCCAGACAATATATCACACTCTATCAAACGAGGCAACTACTCGGGAGTCTGGGGACATCTCGCTCTCATCTCGCCCCACAGCCCCCAAGCGATACCGACGACGATCACACCGCCGCCGAGCATCTCCCAAAACGTCGGAATCTGTCCCAAAAGCAATGTTGATAGTGCCAGAGTGGCGAGTAGCTCAACCGTGGCGACGCCGCTTCCCAGCGACGCGGATATATCCCGAAGAGCCATAAAATACAGACCGTATCCCATCAAGGTGCCGACGACCCCAACGGCCAGGGCTCCGCTCCACTGTGCGGCGGAAAACGCCATCAGTCGTTCCAGACTTCCCGAGAATAGGGCCATGACCGTCAGAGACAGAAGGGCAAAGGCATGAAAATACAGAAAAAAAGTACCCTGAGTCATGGCCGTCCCCCTACTGGAAAGACGGCCAAACAGGGAATACAACGCCATACCTACGGCACCAGCCAAAGCCAACAGAACTCCCAGAGGAGAAACCATTCCCCAGCCCCCCTTGACGGAGGAACCTACAGCAGTAGCGGCCCCCACGACGATGAGGCAGGACGCCCCGATCTGAACGTGGGTTGGCCGCTCCGCAAGGACGATACCCGATGTCAGAGTGGTCCACAAGGGATACGTGTACAGAAGAATCACGGCCATGGGCACCGAAAGATACGAGAGAGAGAGAAAGTAGCCCACGTAGTTGAACAGAACCGAAGCCGTACCAGCTCCCCACAAAAACAGGCAGCGAGCTACCGGAAACCGCAAAGACTCCCGATCCCTCAGAAAAAGCAGAACACTCCACCCCACGACCAGAACCGAAAGCCGCACGATGGTCACGGCGATCATGTCGGCCGACGTCTCGGCCAGAACCTTACCTATAAGGCTGAGGCTGGACCAACAACATCCAGCACACAGAGCCAGAAAAACCCCTCGAAACGTCGCCGCCATATCGACAGTACCGCCGCATCGGTGACGCACTATGTCAGCTGATCCTCCAGCTCCTGGTGGATGACCACCTCGGCCAGGGGATCGAGGATCACCGGCTCGGGCTCGGACGCCGAAGTTCCACCGTCCAGAATGGGGATATCGAGATCGCTGTTTACATCCAGCACGTCCTCGACCACCAGGACGTCGTCGCCCTCTAACGTTCCGTTTTCTCCTGCGAACGTCGCAGTCTCGGCCTCAGCCTGCGGAGTTGCTGCACTTTCGGTTTCACCGCCAAGGTCCGGCAGCTCCACGGAGTCTGAAAGCAGAGACTCCTCAGCACCCTCGACATCGACATCACCTGAGCCTGAGCCTGAGCCTGAGCCTTCACTGGCTTCGGCCTCCAAAGGTTCAGCCTCAAGACCTGAGACTACCTCCTCAAATTCGCCCTCAGCCTCCTGGGGTTCGCCCAGATCAGTACCTATCTCCTGGGCTCCCTTTCCCTGATCCTCAACCTCCGAATCGAACCCCGCCAACAGCGGCTCCTGTCCATCACCTTCAAACGAACCGGGTGCTATGGGTGCAGCTCCCGGTGCCCCAGGTGCTCCGGGTGGGATGGGCGGAGGATTGCCGCCGTCGTCCGGGAACTCCGGCGCCGTCTCCCCGCCGTTGACGAGGATGTGTACGTTCTCGGCTGTTACCGGTGCAGAGACGTCTCCGTTAGCTTCCTCGGTCGTGTACGCCTCAATCGTCACGTTCTTGTCGACGTTGTACTGGGTGTTGAACGACAGCGACCCAAGATCCTCGTTCTCGACCCCCGCTATCGTGTACGTATCTGATTCCTGGTCGTAGGTCACGGTACCGCTGCTGCCAGTGTTAAACGTGATGTCTCCCTCGACCAGTTGCAACCCCGTTATTTTGACCGTCGCGACCTCCGAACCGTCGGTATCCAACATCGTCGGGTTGAGGTTCAGCGACGTATCCTGGTTCGCCAGTCCCACACTGCTGTTGGGCTCTATGGTTACGCCATCGGCAACGGGGACGATGGTGAGGTCGAACGTACTTTCGTCAAGCGTTGGGCACTGCCCAGCCTCGCCGCTGAATACCGTGAGCTTGATGTTGCCTGTCGTCCCGCTGACGTTCTCGGGCGCCTTGACCGCTATGTATTCAGGTAACTTGCCCTCGTCGTCCAGCGGGAGCTCCCACTTTCCGTCGCCTATGTTGTTGGCCATCGGACTGCTTGCGTCCGGCCCGGCGAAGACTATGTAGCCCTCCGGTATACCCTGCAAGGTAGCCGAGACCGCTGACTCCGAACCGTCCTTGTCCAGGAGTCCCGTACCGCCGATCTGGAGGACAATATTCTCATCCTCGTTGCCGGTAGCGGCAGCCACGGCGACGTCGTACCCGCTGTTTAGAGGCGTCACCTCAAAGGTCTGTTCGCTTGCGGCGGAGACCATGTTATCGTTCCCCGGTGCGTTCTCCTCGTGGGACTCCACGTAGGAGCGGACCTTGAAGCTACCCGATGCGTGGGCCTCGGGAGTGTAGGTGAGGTTCAACTGGGCGTTGCCGCCCGTGGCGGATGTATCGATGCCGTTTATTACATAATACTCTCCATTCGGTATGCCCGCTATACCATTGACGCTCTCGGTCGTTAGAGTCTCGCCATTATGAGTCAACGTACCGCCAGTACCCATACCGGGTTCGTCAATTTGAACGTACACCTTGCCGTCCACGACGACAGCGTGCGAGTCATCGGCGTCGTTGCTCAGGTCGATGGTGATGGGTACGCTACCCCCTTCGTTCACGACCTCAGCGCTTGTGAGGTCCATGTCGTAGACGTCCGTGGCTGGCGTGAACTCCGACGGAGCCACGCCGCCTACTGCGGCGAACTGCTGTTCTCCCGCGTCGGTGTACGACGTGATAGCGGCGTCGAAGTGGAACTGCCCGTCGTGGTTGTTGGCATTCCAGTCGTCGGGAGGTGTGATGGAGATGTGTTCCAGCATGTTGTCGAGGTCGGTCTGGTTGCCGATACCTGACGCCGTCCAGATCGTCTCCCCGCCACTCGTAGTTTTCGTCATTCCCTCGACCACACACCCCTCGGGTAAACCGCTCAGGGTGATGGAGAACTTCGGATTGGGATCGACATTCGGGTCGCTGGTGTCTAAGGAGAAGTTTACCATGTCGGACAGAGCGACCTGTGCGTCCTCGGTCATATCGAAATCCTTGCCCGAGGCGGACACCATGGCGGGGACCGTGGTCCCTCCGCCTCCCGCCATAGCCTGAATCTCAAGCGTGAAGGTGTCCGCCGACTCCGCGACCAATTCGTCCGGGCCGTCTTTTGAGTACGCGGTGACGGTGATCTCGTGAGAGCTGTCCTCATCAAAGATGCCCTTGGAGTTGTCTATGGTGAATGAGAGATTCTGAGTCAACGTCTGTGTGTTGAACGCGCCATCTGCCTCGGAGACCGGCACCATCCACCGGCTGGTGAAATCGCCCGCGCCACCTCCGGGGTTGTGCCCCATGTACGAACCGCCATCGATGGACACGCCCGCCGGTACGCCGTCGACGATGAAATACTGGAGCTGCTCGCTCCCGTCGGTATCGGGTCCGGGAGTGGACGCATTAGCATCGGCCTGCTGGGAGACATCCACGCCAAGGGAGAAGGTGTCCTCACCGGTAACCGTGACGGTTTTGGTGAGCGCGTCAAAGCTCGCCGCTCCGCCCGTCGACGAGAAACTACCGGTGTCGATAGCCGTGTCGGTCTCGTCCGTTATGGGAGCCAGGGACAACGTGTACTGGGTCGTGTTTTCAATGCTTCCATCAGCCACCCCGTCTTTCCCGGGGTCAGTGACGGTGTATTTGACCTCAAAGGTAAACTGCCCATCGGGGTCTCCGTTCCCGGTCGTCGCGTTTGGCGCGCCCTTGATGAATATATTGTCTATGTCGGACTGGTTCACCTCGTAGTAGCCACCGACAGCGGTGAGCGGATTTGCGGCGCCGTCTCCGATGTTCAGGACCAACCCCTTGCCGTCAATGTCGGTCTGGCTGATCAGCACCTTGCTCACTACTTCATCGGTATCACCATTTTTATGTATCGTGCCAAAGTCCATCTTCACCCAGGTATCCTCGTCACCCGATACGCTCGTGTGCATCTCGGCCTCGGGACTGGGTGTGACGGTGAACGATACCGGAGTGGGGGCGTTCCCCGACGCGTCGGGGTTGGCGTCTCCATCACTCTCCGTGGTGACGACTTTCGCGTTGAAGTCCACTTTCCCGTTGAAATTCTGGGGTACGACGACCTTCGCACTGCCGTCCGCAAGGGAGTCAGCCGACACCATCCACTGCCTGTTGGTACCGGTACCACCGACGAAGCTCCCGCCCTGGACCATGAAGCCGTCCTCAAGGCCGGATATGATGAGGGTGGCGGATTCGGAGCCGTCCTGATCCGAGAGGGTAATGGAGGTGATGACCCGGTTCAGCGACATACCACCGCCGCCTTGATCCATCAGAGCCTCCGCCTCCTCGTGGGAAGAGTCGACTACCAACGCGGCGTCGTCAGCCACGCCCTGAACCTGCACGAACAGGTCCCTGGGGACCGCAGTGTCAAAATCGCTCTCCTGGGTGATCTCTCCGCCCTCGGTAGTAGCCTTATCGACCACCTGGGATTTTATGCTTAACTCAAAATCATCGTTACTCTGGGACGGCGGTTGAACATAAAGATTTCCCGGCTCGTAGTTGTCAATCTGGACATACCCTCCCGGACTTGCCCCTACAGGAACAGGTCCATTGCCATCTCCGTAATCGTAAAGAATTTGCGCTCCACCAGGAATATTTCCGATCCTGATGTTGAAGGTTTCATCGGGGTCCGTGGTCTGAGGCCTCACGTCGAGCGGTATAACCTCGTCCTCCAGTCCTCTGGCCTGAGAGACCCCAAGCGTTACCGGGTTGGGCACGGGGTTGACGATGAGGTTGGTCAGCTGACTTACGGGCTCGGAGATCTTCTCGACCACCACGCTAGGGTCGTCCTCGTCCACGTCCCTGGACAGAGCCTTCACGTCAATCTCAAACTGTCCTGCTGCACCCGGCGGAGCCGTGAACTTAAGGGAGTCCAGAGCGGTAACGGGCACCTTGACGTCTGTCTCCCCACCCTGGTACGTCGCACTTCCACCGTTCCAGGAGAACACCGATCCAATAGCGATATCGTAATTACCAGTTCCTCCGTTGTACATCTTTGGAACAAACAGCGCGTACACGGTCTCGTCCGTATCCTGATTTGACCATCCTTCAGTCAGGTTCACACCATCGGAGTTCAGGTGAAATACTGTATCCTCATACGCCGGGGTGCTGTACACCTTATTCCCGACCATTGAGAGGTCGCCTGAACCGTCCCCGTCGCTATCCTCACCTATAAACTCGGCGACCGGGGTAACGGCTATGTTCACCGTGACCTCGGTGGGAGCAGCGTTCGTCCCCTGTCCGTCGTTCGTCACCGTGACGGGATTACCGCCTATGTTCACGGTATCCCGGGTGACCACGGAGACGGGGAAGCTCACGTCGTGACTTGAATGAGCGGGCGGGAGAGCGATGTAGTTTTTGTAGGCGCCCGTGTCTATGTCGAGCTCACCACCAGACGGAGGTGTCACGTCGTTACCGGCAGGGTCAAAAATTCGCCAGCCCCCGGGTATGTCGCTTCCCTTGAGAGTTATACTGACGAGCGTCTCTTCGCCGCCGTTGTTTGCGTTAGGGCTTGTATCCGTGACATCCAGACCATCGAGGAACTTAAGACCCGATGTGATACCCTCAGCGGCAAGGTTCGTCTGTGTTGCCGTATCGGTGAACTCTCTCCCCTGGTCCTCGGTAGCCTCGGCGTTGACGACGGTCGTGACGTCACCGGCAACGGGGTTGACCGTGAAGTTTAAGAATACCGGGTCGGTCTCCTCGGTCGTGGTGACGGTGCTGTCCCCGTCGGTGTCCTGTGCGTGCAGCACGACCTCGACGCCTTTTATCTCACCACTGAAGTTCGGCTCCGCCTTGATCTTTATGTCGGGGAAGCCCGCCTCGTCCGTGCTCAGGTTGTTGCCCGGTGCGTTATAAGGAGCCGTAAAGGTCACTCCAGCCTTGTACTCCGTGCCGTTGATTATAAGAGCCGGGTCTCCTGCCGCCTCGGAACCCGGAACCTTCACGGTAATCCAGCGGCGCTCGCTGCCGTCGGTGTCCCCGTCTCCCGCACTTCCACTGCCGTCTCCATACGTGGCTTTCAGGGTGCTGGAGAGATCGAACTCAGAGTCCTCGGAGACCGCGAACGTCACCGCATCCCCCTCGTTCTGAGCGTCCTCATACGTCGAGCCATCCTCAGTGATCTCAAGCTTCACTGCGTCTGTAACGGCCGTCACATCGACGTCTATGGTCTGGTTCGTCGTTGCCCCTGGCACCGGTGTACCACCAGCGTCGTACAGACCATGTTCGTTCACCTTCATAACGTTTCCGTTATCGTCCACCTCGTATGACGTGACCGAGACTCCCATCGAGAAATTCTCGTGGCTGTCGGTCGGAGGCGCTACGACAAGAGCTTCGTACTCAGCCACCGTCATGGTGGCGTCTCCCGTCGCACCGGTGACGTGTGGACGATCGGATATGACGATACTGTAGTCGGTCCCGCCGCTCCCGCCTGTTACCAGGATATTCCCGCTCCCATCCTTCAGGGTGACGCCTTCCGGGATAGTCAGGGTAATGGCTCCGATCCTCTCGGGATTATCCGTGTGAGCGTCCGTACTCTGGTCTGTTGTGTCGTTCACCACGGGGGCGTTAAGCCCAAGTACACGGTCCGTATCCTCTGGTGTTTCAACTTCAGCTACCGTCACATTTGGCGCGTCCGCCACGGGCTTCACCGACAAGGTCAAAGTAGAGCTCCCAAGCTCGTTGGGTCCACTCGTGGCGGTGTAGGTCACCTCAGGCACGGGGCCGCTGTAGTTGCCAGTGGGCGTAAAGATATACGACCCATCGGCCTTGAAGAGCAGCGTTCCTATAGTGTTCCCGTCGCTGTTCGTGACGGAGACGGGGGTCGAGTCGTGCGGGGTAAACTCCCCGCCCATACCGTCGATGGTGTACTTCGTTACCGCGAGTTCCTCTCCGGCGTCGGGGTCGGGAGTCGCCGCATCGAAGACATTGCCCGTCTGGGCGATATCCTCAAAGTCAGATGTGACGATGGCCTCAGCCAGGACACCCTGGTCGTTGGTGCCGTGAATGGTGATGGTGATGGTGTGGATGTCGTTGTCGACCTCGTTCCCGTTGCTTACAGTGTCGCCCTGTCCGCTGCTGTCCGTCGCCTTTACCGTATAGGTTATGACGAGGTCTTCACCGGCAGGCACGAAGTCAAAGGGAACGGTGCTGCCTCCGGTGGTCGTGTTGAACTCCCACTCGATGGCGTGGGCTCCCTCGGTGCTTGAGCCGTCTATCACCTGAGAGGAGGCAAAGGTGAGCATGGACTGAAGCATGTCGTTGAACTGTCCTTCCGTGAGTCCTCCAGGATAACCTTCCCCGTCCAGGATGGCGGAGGCGTTAGTCGATACGTTTTCTATGTTTATGCTCACGGTGTCGGATATGTCGGCATCGGAGACCGAAAGAGTGCCGCTCAGGGATATCTCGTCTGAGGTCTCGTCATGCGCCGCCGAATCGGTGTCCCCCGTACTAACCGTGATCTCCGGCTGGTCGTTTCGTCCAGAGACGTCGATGGTCAGAGTCGTGCTTCTGGCTATACCGTCGTCGTCCGTCACCGTGTAGGTGAAAATCTCTTGAGGGACCTCGCCCTTCGCAATGTTCTGCACAGCGTCCGAGGCGTTGTTCAGCGTGTAGGAATAGCTTCCGTCGGCGCCTATGGACAGTGTTCCGTAGGTGCCGTTTACGACCGTGCCGCTCCCGCTGTTCGTCCCACCGGGCACGTTCTGAGCAGTCGAGGGTACGGTACCAAGGGCGATGCCACTTACCGCAAGTGTCGCCCCGGCATCCACGTCAGTGTCGGCACTTGAAGCATCTGAGCCCGTAATGACGTTGCCGGTGGTACTCAGCTTGACGTCCTCTGTCACAGCATCGGTGTCGGGACGGACCACTGGAGCGTCGTCCCTCCCCGCTACCCTCACGGTTATGGTCTCGGTCGCTATGGCGCCCTTGTCGTCCGTGATGGTGGCAGTGAAGGTCTCGGTTCTGGTCTCGCCGGTCCTTAAACCCTGCACCGCAGAGCTATCGTTGTCCAGCGTGTAGGTCCACTGCCCAGTGTCGGGGTCGATTGTTATGTCCCCATACGTCCCCGACGTGGTATCCAGCGACCACGTGGACCCGTGGTTAGCAGCGCTTGTATCCACGTCCACGTCGCTGGAGGTCAGGGTACCGGTCGCGACCTGCGTACCGTCTTCACGCACGTTTCCTTCCCTCGCGTCCACTCCCGAGGTCACCTGCGGGGCGTCGTTGGTACCGTGAACCGTGATCGTGACCTCCTGCGTGTCCGTAGCTCCGGCACTGTCTGTCACGACCGCCGTGAAGGTCTCGGTCCTGGTCTCGCCCTCCTTTAAAGCCTGGGTAGCGGAATTTTCATTGTTCAGAATGTACTCCCAGGCACCGGTGCCCGGGTCTATGGTTATGGCACCGTAGGTCCCGGCGGTCGAGCCCTGAATGGACCACGTCTGGGTATCCCCGTTGTCCGGGTCCGTGGCATTAAGGTTACCGGAGACGCTCGCTGTTCCCGGAACGACCGTGACGCCGTCGTCCAGATGCCCAGCCTCGATGACGGTACCGGTGTCGTTACCTACGTCTATGGTCGGCGCGTCGTTGGCAGCAGCGACCGTAATGGTGCTGATAGCCACGTTGCTCGCTGAGTTACTGTCCTCCACCTGGACCTCGATGATCCGGTCCACGTCGGTGTTGGGATTGTCGCTGTCGGTCTCAAACGTGATGGCCTTGATGGCCTCCTGGAAGTCCCCAACGGGCAACGTACCTCCACCGGAAACTGTTATGGTGATGGTGTTGCCCGATACCGACACGTCGAAGCCAGCTGGGATCCCGGATGTATCTAACAGATCGCCGACCTGTGGGTTGGTCAGGGTGATGGTGGCTTTTTCTATCCCACCGCCGCCGTTAGTGTTTATCCCCATATCGACGTCGGCGATGGAAACGGGTGAACCGTCCTCAGTGTAGGAGGCCGCCCACGCGGTATCGGGGTCAGAGGCCGAGGCGGGGGAGTTCAAATCCAGCAACGGAGCGTTGATGTCCGGCACCGATATCTTGAGTATCGCGGTATCCTCAGCACCGTGTTCGTCCTGTATGGTGTAGTTGATGTTTGGCACCGTACCGTGGTAGTTATGAGCTGCGGTAAAAGTATATGAACCATCTGGGCTTATCGACAGGGTGCCGATGGTGTCTGCTCCTTCTTTTACGTCGAGTGTCCCGCCGGGGAAAAACGTTCCGCCCATCCCGTCCACCGTGAACCTCGTGACGGTCAGGTCCTCATGAGCACCGTCGATATCCGAGTCGTTGTTCAACACGTTGCCCTCAGCTGTGCCTGATGTCGTCACGATGGAGTCAGCGAGTGCCTCCGGTGCCTCGTTCGCGCCATGGATGGTGACCGTTACGTCTTTTGAAGACGTACCACCGTGTCCGTCGTCGACCGTCACCGTATACACCTGGGTCAGGGTCTCGCCCTCTTTAAGGTGGTTCAACTCAGCGTCGTTCACGGTAAATTGCCATTCGACCTCGTTGGTGATCTGGTTGACCACAGGTACGAAGTTACCGAGGTAGCCGCTTGCTGCGGGCACGGTTGTTATCGTATGAGCGTCGGAGAGGTCGGCGTCAGTGAACTCCAGGGTACCGGAGCTCGCATGAGCGCCAGTCCCCTCAAGAGGGTCGTCCCAAGCAAACTCGGTCACAATACCCGTGTCCCCACCAGGGAGGATGGTGACGCCGTCGTTGGTCCCGGTCACCGTTATGGTCAGGGTCGTGTGAGACGTGCCTCCCTGACCGTCGGAGATGGTATAGGTGAAAACGTCGGTGTCGGACTCACCTGCCGCCAGTTTCTCGGCGGCGTCGTTCGGCGTGTACGTATAGGTTCCGTCGGGGTTCACCGTCACGGTACCATAGGTGCCGATAACGGTTCCGATACCTCCCGTGTTGTCCACCCCCGTGTCTCCCGCTTCAATCCCCACGACCGTCAGACCGTCCCCTTCGGGGTCGGTGTCGTTGGGGATCAGGGTACCGGTTACAGGCGGCCCGTCCTCTCCGACGGCATTCGTATCGGGATTAGCCTGGGGTGGCTGGTTCTCACCCGTGATGTTGATCGTGAGGGTCGTGTGTTTTATCTCTCCGCTCTCGTCCGTGACCGTGTAGGTGAAGACGTCGTTCAGAGTACCATCAGAAGGGAGAGAGCTAACGTCGGGGTTGGCGTTGTCCAGAACATAGGTGTACGACCCGTCCGCGTTTATGGTGACGGTGCCGTAGTCACCGGTGATCTGCGTTCCCACACCGGTATCAGCATTAGCGCCTGTCGCCCCCGCCGCCACGCCGATCACGTCGATGGTGTTACCGGCCTCAGCGGGGGTGTCGTTGCCCGTCACGTTGCCGAGTATGACGGAGGTGTTCGGGTCTCCGTCATCAGCGCCTTCGTCCGGTGCTCCGGGACTCACGTGGTCGGTATCTGGAGCGACGCCGATGGTCGGTGCTGGGGGCGGAGGCGTCGGGTCGCTACCGCCGCTGGAGCCCCCACCGAAGTACCCGCCGCCTCCGGGTTTCGAATCAGGAGCAGGAGTGTCGTCTCCCGTGTCGGTATCTATGTCTGGAGTCGGAGGTTCGGGCGGGTTCACAGGCTCCGGTCTGTCGTATGAGGGAGTATCGGGCTCGTAGTCCGGCAGCCGGTTCTCCGGCGGCCAGGGTTCGGGGCTGCGCATATCCACGTCTGGGCGACGTGGTTCGTCCACCCTCAGAGCGTCGTGGTACGGAGGATTCACCGTGTAGTCGTACCCGATTCTGGGGTTGACGGTGTGGCGTCCCGTGAGCTGAAGCAGCGTGTTCTCGTCCCGGCCGATATTGTCGGGGTCCGAGAGGTTCAGGGCATAGAGCGAGTTCATTTTGGGGAGCTTGACGAACCCGTGTCCCCGTATGGACGGCCCGTCCTGCGGAAACTCAGGATTGCCTTCCGCAAGCTGCTGCTCGGCCAAGATCAGGTCGTTCAGCTCTTCGGGGGTCTCGGAGGCCACAAGGACGACCTGATTGGCCTCGATCCACTGTGCCTGACCTTGGGTGTCTTCCACCAAGACACGCCCCGATCTGGTGATGATGAGTTCTCCCTCGTCCAGAACGTCTCCGATCTTGAGTTGCCGGACGGAGCCATCTACCGCACGAACGATAACTTCGCCTTGGATGTCTACGATTCTCAGAGTAATTGTCGCCATGATGATAAAATCCTCCTCGTTATTTCTTCGTGCCGTTTAAGGCCGATGATTATCTCTCTCGCAATGCACCCGCTCTGGCACGAAGCAGGGGTTTGAGAAGATAGGCCAAGACTGTCTTTTTCCCCGTTACGATGTCAACCTGGGCGACCATACCAGGTAATATGGGCAGGTCATCCCCGAATTCTGTCTTGTCGGTCACGATACGCACCTGATAGAAGGTTCCGCCTCGCTGGTCTGAGACGGTATCGGGCGTTATGGAGGCGACACGACCGTCCAATCCACCGTATATTGCGTATTCATAAGCTGTAAACTTGACCGTGGCCGCCTGTCCCTTTTGGACGAACGCTCGATCCTTAGGGGCCAGATGGGCTTCGACCACCAGAGCGTCGTCCTCCGGCACAATCTCGGCGACAACACCGCCGGGCATGATGACGGCACCGGTGGTGTTGACGGTGAGGCGCTTGACGATGCCCTGAATAGGCGACCGGATGGCAGAGTGAATCAGTCGGTCTGCCAGGGCCTGGTTGCCCCGACTCAGGCTTTCCATCTCGCCCATGGTCGCTGTCAGTTCGTTTCGCCATTGGTTGCGAAATCTGAGTTCTGTCTCCCGAATCTGGCTTTTGCTTTCCTCCATGGCCTCCCTGGCCCGGCTCGCCTGAGCTCCCGCCTGAGCTCGCTCCCCCCGAGAGCGTGCGAGATCACGCTCCAGGCGCATGACGTCCACTTTGGGAACAGCTCCGGATTTGAGCAGAGGTTTGGTGAGTTCCAGTTCCTGCTTTGCCAGGTCGAAAGCCCTGCTCATCTGAGCGTAACGAGCACGGGCCTCGCTCAGTTCGTGACGTCGCTGGTCGGCCTGATCCTGGATGACCTGTATTTTGGACGCCAACTCCTCAAGGCTGGCCCAATAGAGCCGACGTTCCTGGTCTACGATGTCCGGGATGGCCCGGATGAGCTCATCAGAAGGTGTAAAAGGCTCCCCCCGGCTCAAGGCCCGCAATCTGGCAGCCTTGGCGGTGAGGGTCTGCATTTTTGCCTCCTGCTGACCAAGGGCCGAGCCAGATCGGGTGGGGTCCACCTGAACCAGAATCTGTCCTTTGGCTACCCGGTCCGATTCCCGAACCAACACGGCCTCCACCATGCCGCCGTCCACCGATTGGACCACCTGAGTCCCCCCCGAGGGGATGACCTTCCCCGTGCCCCGAACGACCTCGTCCAGAGGAGAGACTCCGGCCCATAAAAACAGGGCCGCAAAGGTTCCCGTAATGGTGTAGATGATGGCTCTGGATTTTTTGGGAGACTGTCCCTCCATGGCGAGTCGGGCGTCTGTCTCCCAGCCTCGATCAACCGCCGATACCGATGACCCCGGCAGTAGGGGATCAACGATGGCTCGGCTTCCTTTTTCTATATGATCTATGGCGGTTCCGATGCTTCGGAATCCGTCTTCTTTGCCAGGATGAAACATCTCAGCCGCTCCTTTTAACGGCACCGGAGCGCAGATTCTGGAGGACCGTCTCCTTGGGACCATCGGCAACGATCTGCCCCCGGTCCATGACGAGTATCCGATCCACCAGCTCCAGAAGAGCCATTTTATGGGTGATGAGGATGATCGTCTTGTCCCGGGCGTATTCAGCCAGGTTTTTTCTGATCTGCGCTTCGCTTCGGTTATCCATGGAGGCCGTGGGCTCGTCGAGCAAAAGCACTGGAGGATCGCCAAGGACGGCCCTCGAGAGCGCTACACACTGCCTTTGACCGCTGGAAAGCCGGGTACCACGTTCCCCAACGGGCATGTTCAGCCCCTGGGGATGTTGTCTGGCAAAAGCCTCCACCCCAGCGATCCGAGCGGCTTTCAGAAGGGCTTCATCCCCCACGGGAGGATGGCCGAAGAGGATGTTGTCTCTCAGACTGCCGAAGAAGAGTGGCGGCTCCTGAAGGACGGTGCCCAGGGATCTTCTGAGCTCCGCCGGGTCGATCTGGCGGATGTCCACACCGTCCAGGAGTACCGCACCTTCCTGGGGACGGTAGAGTCCCAGGACAAGTCGGGCTATGGTCGTTTTTCCCGAACCCAGCGGCCCCAAGAGGGCCACTTTTTCTCCGGGCTCGATCCGAAAGGACACGTCCCTGAGTGTGGCCGATTCCTCACCGGGATAGGAGAAGGTCACGCCGTCAAAAGTTATCTCGCCCTTGAAGGGCACGCGGGAGACGAAGGTTCCCTGACGCTCGGTCTCCTTGGCCATGATGCCGTCGAGAGCGGCCAGAGAGCGGGAGGCCGAGGAGTATTGAATAAGCAGTGACGCCAGACGGCCCACCGGAGCCATGCCCCGGGAGGTCAGCATGTAGGCGGCTATAAGGGCCCCCATGCTCAGAGACTGACGAAGCACCAGGCTCACGCCCACCACCATGGTGACGACCGACACTATCTGCTGAACCCACTGAAAGCCGCTGACGACGGACGATGAAAGGCGTTTGGTTCTGACGCCCGCCCGTTCTAAAAAGTCAACAGCCCGCTCCCATCGCCCCTGAATCAGGCTTTCAGCTCCGGCAGCCTTGACGGCCTCCATGGAAAGAAGGCTTTCAACGAGCGTGGCGTTTTTCATGGCAGAGGCCCGTTGCGTGGTCTCGGCCAGGTCTCTCATTCGTCCCTGAACGATCACGGCGTGAAGGACGGTCAGAAGACAGCCCACCGCCATTGGGACCGCAAGAGGCCAGGCGATGAGGGCGACCATCGCGAAGAAAAACAGGGCAAAAGGCAGATCGACAAAGGAAAAGATCGTGGCTGAGGAGATAAAGCTGCGCACCGCCTCGAACCCCTGAACGCTATTGGCAAAGGACCCCACAGAGGGGGGACGCTCCTCGGACCGAAGGTCCAGGATGTGTTCCATAAGCCGCCGGGAGAGGACGACGTTTGTTCGAGCCGCCGCACCATCCACGAGGACGGAGCGGGCCAATCGAAGCCCCCAGTCGGCCGTGAGCATGACGCCCACCCCAATTGCCAGAACTGTCATGGATTCCATGGCCCTGTTCGGGATGATCCTGTTATAGACGTTCATCGTGAACAGAGGCATCGCCAGGGCAAAGAGGTTGCTGATCATCGATGCCAAAAGGACGTCACGATACAGCCCCTTGCCGGCTGAGATGGCACTCCAGAACCAATGTCCCTCCCGAGGAGCCAGGGTTACAGGTGCTCGTTCGTCAAACTGAAAGATAGGCCGAAAATAGAGACAATAGCCTGCATACTCCTCCCGAAGATCGTCCAGAGAGAGACACGTGACCGAGTCTATCTCCGGGGTCACCACTCCGACGCTCCCCTCCTGGAGATCCAAAGAAACGAGAACACAGGCTCTCTCGTCGGACAGGACCAGAACCGCCGGAAAAAGCAGAGGATTAAGCTTCTCCAGCGGGGCCCTGACAACCCGCCCGGCCAGGCCGACACGTTCGGCCGCACGCAGAGCACCCAAGGGGTTCAGGGCACCGTTCTCCAACGGAATCCCCGAGAGCAAAGCATCCCGAGATACGGTCTGTCCATGATACCGGGCCAGATAGACCAGACAAGAGGCCAGGTCGCCCCCATGCCCGTCAAACGTCATTACCTAGCTCTCCCCATGGCCCTCCCCACTGGATCTGGCCTTCAGGCCCAGCTCTTCAGGTGTTGGAACATCATCTCGCTGCACCGACAGCGCCCGGAGGAGGAGCCCCTGTTCCGAAAGAAACTGGGCTTTCGCGAGGTTCAGGTTTGTTACGGCGTTCGAGTAGGAACGCTGCGCCTGGAAGGCCTCGTTTTCGGCATCCAAGAGATCCAGAAGGCTTCTACGCCCCACCTCAAACTGGATAGCATAGGCCTTGCGCATGGCTTCGGCGGATTTTTTATGTTGTTCCAGCAAGGGGAGCTTCTTTTGAAGAGAGATAACGTCGTTGTAAGCGATACTCGCCGCCTGCCGAACGTCCCATCGGGCTTTTTTCAGATGGGCTTTAGCCTCCTCGTGAAGCTGGTCAAACCGGCGAATTTCCTCCCGATCACGACCACCGTCGTAGATGTTGTAGCTCAGGACAAGCTCCGCCATTGCTTTATCACGACGACCCCGGGTTCCGTCCACGTCGTCCTCCAGGCTTCCACTGGCCCGAAAGTCCAGTCGGGGCGAGAGGGCACCTTTTTTCGCCTTCAGGGCGTAGAGGGTGGACAACTCATGTTCACAGGCAGCAAAGACCTTTGGGCTGGTCTCAAGAGCACGATCTCCTGCATCCTCAAGTTTAAACGACATATCTAAGTTCAATTCAGTGTGTTTGAGAAACTCTCCGGGCATTTTCCCCACGATACGAAGATACTGGCTTCTGGCATCGTGAAGGTTGCTGAGTTCCGTGGCAAGATTGACCCGGGCCAGGGCGAGACGCCCTTTGGCCGTCTCAAGGTCAACGGCACTGCCAACACCGGCCGTCTCTCTGCGGATTACCCTGTCCATGAGGGCGTGATGCCGCTCCAGGTTTTCCCTCGCCAGTTCGACCATGGAGGTGTAACGGAGAACATCCTCATGCCCTCTGATAGCGCCGAGAGCGACGACCTCCATGACGTCTAACAACTCGAAGTACCGCATCTTCATCGTGTGGTCCATCCTGCGAACTTCGTTTTTCGTCACTCCGCCGTCGTAGATCATCTGGCTCAGAGACAAAAATACGCCGCTTCTGTTGTAGCTATGCATCTGACGACCGGCATATCCCGGACCATCCAGGTTGTCGCGACCAACACCAGCTCTCAGAGCCAGTTTGGGACGGTAGCCAGCCTTGGCTGCCTCACGCCCGTAGGTAGCTGCGTGAAATACGTGCCAGCGTGCCTGTACTTCCGGGTTAGCCTGAAGGGCCATCTCCACCGTCTGATCCAGCGGAATGTTTTGCACCGCCCACAAAGGCGAGACTCCCAAAACAAGGATGGCACCCCACAGAGACAGCACACGACTTGAATTTTTTTTCATTACTCCACACACCTTCTTAATAATATAAACACACTACTTTTCTATGGTATTATTTTTGACCAATTCTGGACAGATGTCAAGACCAACCCCCTTCCAGATGGCTCGTCAACTTCCCAAGAACTACAGGACGGCAAAGCCATAGGTTAAAGCGGAGACTACCATGACCAGGGGCGGCACTCGACCGCTCGCCTGGGCAACGAAGAAGGCCCCAAAGAGTCCCACGGTATGACACCATGCCGAGATCTTCGTCTGGGTAGAGAGAGATGCCATCGTCACGGCCGATTCACGCATGAAGGTCCACCAGACCGTCAGAAAAACAGCCGTCAACAAGGGGAGGATAAAGCGGGTGGTAGCTCCCAGCGCCGGAGATTTTTTGATGCTGTCCAGACAGGCAAAGGCAACAACAGCGTTCGTCGTGGCAGGAAGGGTCATGGCCACAACCATGACAAGAGCCCCAATAAGCGCCCACAACGTACCCGTCGAGGGGGCCGTTTCGAACAGGGGGCCTATCGCACCGCCGAGTTCTGGAGCTTGCCCACTCAACGCTCGAACCATGTCCCAACCCGATACGGCGGCGATCTTGGTGACCATCGGGGAGGGCAGAGCCCCCACCAGAGCCACATACTGCATAAACCGCTCTCTGGCGTAGAGAACGATGGATGATGACGGCCCAGCCAAAAGATCCATCGCCAGCGGGATAAAGGCCGGACCACCACCAAAGGTCACCAGCCCTACGGACACCATACCCACGATGAGGAAAAGAAAAGTTCCAGATCGAAGGACAGGCGAGAGAGAACACAGAGGAATTCCCAGCAGCAAGACAAGCATCCAGAGGCGCCCCATGTCCCTCAAAACCGGTCGAAGCACCGAGTTTCCCTGGGGCTGGTGGTCCCATCCCGACCGCACCGCCAATCCACCAGCGACGAGAACGGCCGTAAGGCTGGCCCATCCGGCCCAGCTCGTCCCGAATCCTAAGAAATAAGCCCAGGCACTGTGAGTAGCTAAAAAAAAGGCCACCACCGTCCAGGCAAACACCCGGGAGGAGCGACGCCACGGGGCCGCCCCCACCGCAACCGAGACGAGCATGGCCAGGATCAAAGAGCCGTTGTTCACACCCAAGAGAAGAAGCCCAAGAGAGAGAGAGAACACGAGGATTGTGTGAGAAGGCCTCATGATCTCCCGACAGCGGAGAGTCATACGGATGGCAAGTGAAGCGACCATCGCCGCCACAAGAGGAAAGGCAGCCACGGTGGCCCGACGAAGGAGGAGCAAACGATCAGCCTGAGAGCCTGCCGACTGAAAGACCCAGGAGGTAACGACCACCATGACGGCCGCCATGGGCAGAATCATCGCCGTCAGGGCAAGGAGAACCCCGATGACCCCAGCCACCCGATAGCCTATAACGGCCGCCATCTGAGGGGCCATAGGGCCTGGAAGGGAATTGGACAGGGCTAAGATATCGCCAAAGGCCTCTGCGTTCAACCATCCTCGGCGCTCCACGGCCTCCCTGTAGATGACAGGGGCCATCGCAGAACCGCCGCCAAAGCCCAGAAGGCCTGTCTTGAGAAAGACCCACGTCAGCCCCCTCAAGTCACCGTTAGAATACCGTGCCACCCTCTCACCCACTACTCTTTTCTCTATCCTGTCGCTCTCACCACCAACTCACAGCACGTCGGCCCAGATACGACAAAAAACGCCGTCACTGCTACGACACCACCGGCGTCATGAACGAGGTTTGTTCTTCTACCCGGAACTGCCCAACAATCGCGTTGAGCCGTTCGGCACCGGACGAGAGGTTCTGAGCCTCTTGCGCTACCTGCTCCGAAGCAAGTGCCGTATCGTCGCTGCCTCTCTTCACTCCCTCCAGTATCTCCGCCGTCTCAAGTGTCCCCTTAGTGACCTGATCTATGCCAGAGGCCATCTCCTCACTCGACGCCGCCTGCTCTTCCGCAAGGGCCGCTATGTTATGCATGGTGCTCTCCACATGGGAGATTTGCTTTAAGGTCGCCCCAA